>JALRJG010000121.1 GCA_023261215.1 Pseudomonadales bacterium
CTTTCTGGACTCGATCTATTCGACAAGGTCATCAACATAGACCAAAGCCCCATCGGTCGGACACCACGTTCAAATCCCGCCACTTACACACAAATTTTCAATGCAGTGCGGGATCTGTTTGCGGGGACATCCGAGGCAAGAAGCCGGGGTTACAAAGCCGGCCGATTTAGTTTCAACGTCAAGGGCGGGCGCTGCGAGGCCTGCCAGGGTGATGGCCAAATCAAGATCGAAATGCATTTCCTACCGGATTTCTACGTTCAGTGTGATGAGTGCGAGGGAAAGCGCTACAACCGAGAAACGTTGGAGATTTTGTATAAAGGCAAAACTATCCATGAAGTTTTAAATCTAACCGTTGAAGACGCGCGTCTATTTTTGAGTGCGATTCCAGTCATTGAACGCAGATTGCAAACACTCATCGACGTGGGGTTGGGCTATATCCGCCTTGGACAGAGTGCCCTCACCCTGTCTGGCGGGGAAGCACAGCGCGTCAAGTTGGCTCGCGAATTGGCTCGTCAAGATACAGGTAAAACGCTGTATATTTTGGATGAACCCACCACGGGACTGCATTTTCAGGATATCGAGCAATTACTCGGTTGCCTTACCCAATTGAAAGCTCGAGGCAACACACTCATTGTCATCGAACATAACTTGGATGTGATTGCCGCCGCCGATTGGGTGATCGACTTAGGCCCAGAGGGCGGCGAAGGTGGCGGCGAAATCATTGCTGAAGGCAGTCCGGAGGCCGTTGCCATGAACGAAGCCTCCTTTACCGGGCGTTACCTAAAACATCACCTCAACCTCAACTAAGCTAAGGCCGACATGGTTGCGGACAGCGCCTGACCCTGGGTGATTGGCGCGCCCATATCGGCCAAGACGGATTCAAGCGCAGAGACGCAGAGCAACACGTTCTCTCTTCGACTCGCATAGCCCATCAACCCGATGCGCCAGACTTTGCCCGCAAAGACCCCAAGACCAGCACCAATCTCCAGGTTGAACTCGTTTAACAACCGCTGTCTAACGCGCGCCTCATCAACACCTTCAGGGACTGAAACCAAATTCAGCTGAGGCAGTCGCTCTTCTTCCGGCACAACAAAGGTTAACCCCATGGCTTCAAGACCCGCTCTTAGACCCATGTGATGATGCATGTGTCGCCGCCACGCGGCTTCAAGACCCTCCTGCTCCAAGAGCACCAGACTTTGATGAAGACCATACAAAGCATTAATAGGCGCGGTGTGGTGATAGGCTCGCGTCGTGTTTGCTCCCCAGTATCCCATCACCAGATTCATATCCAGAAACCATGATGCAACCGGGACCGTTCGGTTCTTAATCACTTCGATCGCGCGATCAGACATGGACAAGGGAGACAACCCGGGCGCACACGATAAGCACTTTTGAGAACCACTATAAGCCGCATCCGCACCCCAATCATCAAGCGCGACCGGAATCCCGCCTAAAGACGTCACGCAGTCTACAATCGTTAAACACCCAGCGGCCGCAGCAATATCGCAGATCGCTTTCGCATCTGAACAAACCCCGGTAGAGGTTTCAGCATGCACGAAGGCTACGATCTTCGTGTCAGGATGCGCTTTGAGCATTGAAGCCACATGCTCGGGATCGATTGCCCTACCCCAATCACTCTGGAGTAATATCAATTCGCCACCGAGCCGAGTAACGTTTTCAGCCATTCGGCCACCGAAAACCCCGTTCTGACAAACCAATACTTTGTCGCCAGGACTGACAAGATTTGCAAAGCATGCTTCCATACCTGCGCTACCAGGGGCGGACACAGGTAGCGTCAGTGTATTTTTCGTCTGGAAAGCCCACTGGAGCTTGCGCTTCAGATCATCCATCAATTGAATAAATTGTGGGTCCAAATGACCGATGGTTGGCCTGGCCATTGCGGTGAGTACTTCAGGGTGAACATCGGAGGGCCCTGGGCCCATCAGTGTTCTCGCTTGAGGGATAAATGCGACGTGATTCATGGCATTAAACTCTTGGGAATTTGGTGTTGCGCGGGTTCAAGAAAAAGGGCCGGAAAACCGGCCCTTACATACAACCTCTTCATGAGCCCACCGGCCTTAGGCCTGCTCTTCAACCTCTTCGAACTCGTCTTCTTCAACATCTGGCCGATCAACGAGCTCCACGTAAGCCATTGGCGCAGCATCGCCGGCTCTAAACCCTGCTTTCAGAATCCGAAGATATCCGCCTGGGCGCTCTTGATACCGCGGCCCCAGGTCGGTGAATAATTTGCCGACGGTTGCCTTGTTACCGGTTCTTGCAAAGGCCAAACGACGGTTAGCCACCGAATCCTCTTTCGCAAGCGTGATCAAAGGCTCAGCATAACGGCGGAGCTCCTTTGCTTTGGGCAATGTCGTCTTGATGAATTCGTGCTCAACAAGAGAGCACGTCATGTTCTTAAACATCGCCTTACGGTGAGACGTATTGCGGTTGAGTTGTCTTCCACTTTTTCTATGACGCATGATCTTTCCTACCTAAGCCTGATGGCGGAGCCTCTTAACCGAGCAATCGGTCATCGCCTCTGAGAGACGACGGCGGCCAGTTCTCAAGCCGCATACCCAGAGACAAACCACGAGAGGCCAGAACGTCCTTGATCTCAGTCAAAGACTTTTTGCCAAGATTGGGTGTTTTGAGTAGTTCCACTTCGGTTCGACGAATCAAATCACCAATGTAATAGATATTCTCTGCTTTCAAACAATTGGCCGATCGGACAGTCAACTCCAGATCATCCACGGGGCGAAGCAAGATTGGGTCGAGTTGTTCTTCCTGACCTTTGTCATCCGACGCTGCACTGCTCTCTAAGTCGACAAACACTGCAATTTGCTGTTGGAGAATTGTCGCCGCACGTCGAACCGCTTCTTCCGGGTCAATCGTCCCGTTGGTCTCAAGCTCGATGATCAGCTTGTCAAGGTCGGTTCGCTGCTCAACTCGCGCGCTGTCCACCTTATAGGCCACTCGACGAATAGGGCTGTAGGACGCATCCAACATCAGTTGACCAATCACTCGTCGTTCATCTTCTTCGGAGACTCGCGCGTCCGCAGGCACATAGCCTCGACCACGAGTGACATGGGCTCTAAGCTCGATGCTGCCGCTACCGTTTAAATTCGCGATGACGTGGTCCGGGTTTGCGATCTCAACGTCATGATCAAGAACGAAGTCGCCCGCAGTGACCGGGCCCGCGCCCGACTTGCTCAAGGTGAGCTCAGCTTCGTTCGATGAGTTCAATTTGACCGCAACACCTTTCAAGTTCAATAGAATCTCGATGACGTCTTCTTGAACCCCTTCAATTGCGCTGTATTCATGCAACACACCTTCGATTGCGACCTCAGAGATCGCGCATCCTGGCATCGACGACAAAAGAATGCGACGAAGTGCATTGCCTAACGTGTGGCCGAACCCTCGCTCCAGAGGCTCGAGGACGACTTGAGCACGGGTCGCACTGATTTGGTCAACCTGAATGTTCTGGGGTGTTAAAAACTCGAGTGAAGAATGGGGCATAGTTTTATCTTCCTTAATCGATCAGTCGTGAGCTACTTACTTCGAGTAGAGTTCGACAATCAGGTTTTCGTTGATTTCTTTGGGGAGTTCATCCCGTTCTGGATAGTGCCTAAACACACCCTCCATTCGATCAACATTCACGTCCACCCAATCTACCGGCGCCCGCTGTGCGGCTAGATTTAATGCACCTTGGATTCGCAACTGGTTTCGAGACTTTTCACGGATCGACACCGTGTCGCCAGCCTCTACCTGATACGAAGGGATATTAATCACTTGGCCGTTCACCAAAATCGACTTATGAGACACGAGTTGACGCGCTTCTGCGCGGGTGCAACCGAAACCCATTCGATAAACCACGTTATCCAGGCGACGTTCTAAAATCCGAAGCAAGTTCTCGCCTGTTGCGCCCTTCTGGCGATCGGCTTTCTTGTAATAGTTTCTAAATTGCTTTTCGAGAACGCCGTAGATGCGACGCACTTTCTGCTTCTCGCGCAGCTGGACACCATAATCTGACGCGCGAGCACGACGGTGTCCGTGCATCCCTGGTGCCGTTTCAATTCGACACTTGGACTCGATGGGACGAACCCCACTCTTCAAAAAGAGGTCGGTTCCTTCTCGTCGAGCTAGCTTTAATTTTGGGCCGAGATATCTGGCCATATCCGATCTCCTTTGTTAGACCCGACGCTTCTTCGGGGGTCGACAACCGTTGTGAGGAATTGGGGTCACGTCCGTGATGTTGGTAATGCGAAACCCCACAGCGCTCAGCGCCCTCACGGCCGCCTCACGACCGGGCCCTGGCCCTTTCACAAACACTTCTAAATTTTGCAAGCCGTATTCGAGGGCGGAATTGCCAGCGCGCTCTGCTGCAACCTGAGCAGCGAAAGGCGTGCTCTTTCGGGCGCCTCTAAAGCCTGACCCACCAGCCGTTGCCCACGACAATGCACCACCCTGACGATCCGTGATCGTCACAATGGTGTTATTAAATGACGCGTGGATATGGGCAAGACCATCTGCGACTTGGCGCTTGCCTTTTTTTCGAGCAACCGGGGCTGAATTATCTGCTGGTGCCATATTTGTTCTCGCTTTTCCTTCTCGATCAGGGCGCTGGGCCCTGGGCTAAGTTCTGTCTCGATTCAACTCATCGCTGATCGGCGATTATTTGCGGATAGGCCGCTTAGGTCCTTTTCGAGTCCGCGCATTGGTCTTCGTGCGTTGGCCACGAACGGGAAGGCTGCGACGATGCCGGATTCCTCGATTACATCCCAAATCGAGCAAGCGCTTAATATTCAACTGAACTTCCCGACGCAAATCGCCTTCTACGGGTAATTTGGCTATTTCTGCGCGCAGCTGATCCAATTCGCCTTCCGTCAGCTCACCCATTTTCGTGCTCGGGCTGATCCCTGTCGCATCACACAGTTTTTTCGCTGTGGTGCGTCCGATCCCATAGATGTACGTCAATGAGATCTCGGTGTGCTTATCGTCCGGAATGTTGATTCCTGCTAAACGAGCCATGCAGTGCTCCTGTCCCTATGCTAATCAGGCTTAACCCTGACGTTGTTTATGTTTTGGTTCAGAACAAATCACTCGAACCGAGCCGTTTCGGCGAATAATTCGACAGTTCCGGCACATTTTCTTAACTGAAGCTCTTACTTTCACTTCATCCTCCTAAAGACGTGCTACCGACGCCCGAAATTCTGTAGGTTTGATTTCTTCATCAACGATTCGTACTGATGAGACATCAAATGCGTCTGCACCTGTGCCATAAAATCCATGATGACAACGACAACGATCAACAGCGCCGTACCGCCTAATTGGAACGTGACGTTAAACTGCACCACTAGGAATTGTGGCAACAGGCAGACCAATGTCATGTAAAGCGAACCAAACAACGTTAATCGTGTAATGATGCTATCGATGTACCGGGCCGTTTGATCCCCGGGTCGGTACCCTGGCACGAAGGCGCCGGAGCGCTTCAAGTTATCCGCCACCTCTTTAGGGTTGAACCTCA
>JALRJG010000122.1 GCA_023261215.1 Pseudomonadales bacterium
CCCAGTGATTCATTGGTCGAACGTCGGGGAAAAATAGGCTGAGTCTGCCCGCAGTGCAAGCGCGCATTTGCTCACGTTGCCCTCGTTGAAGACGGAGCGGGTAGATCCCCCGAGTTGCCGCTGTCGGAATAGCCCTTGAACCCTTTGGCTCAAGGCGGTGGTCCCCAACGACCTTCAGGCATCCCGCCGCAGCAGGCACGCGCAACAGTGCCGAAAGAGGACCCCCTGGTGGTTATTTAAAGGGTCAAGGACAGATTGACTGGCTAACAACCCAGGGCATCGGTTGGAGTATAACAGGGCCAGCGTATGACTTGATGAGTCTCGAGTCGTGAATGAGGCTAGGCTGAGCGATGCTTGAGTTGCTCGATCAGAGCCGACAGTCGAGTTTCTGCCTCTGCTAAGTGACTCGAAGCGGATCCTTGCTCATCTTGAAGCGTGTGGTTTTGGTGCGCTTTCTGGAGTAATTCGTTGGTAATATTGAGCGCCGCCATGACAGCAATCCGATCCAGACCCATGACGGTGCGAGACGACTTAACCTCACGCATTTTCTTGTCTAAATAGTGCGCAGAATCTCTCAGCGCTTGCACCTCCTCTTGATCACAATTAATTTTGTAATCTTTATCAAAGATAGAGATGGTCACGGTCTCTTGGTTAGCCATCTTAGGCCTGCTCTAATGATCGAAGTCGATTGATCATGGCTTCAAGTTTGCCTTTAACCAAACGATTCTTTTCCAATAGCTGTGTTCGCTCTTGGCGCCAGCGTTGTTGCTCCTGCTCCAGCGCTTGATACTGCTGAATAAGATGAGCGCACAGCGTTTCAAGTTCAGCGAGCTTTTCAGTTAGATCGGGATTCGTCATATCGCTGCCTCTGCTCGTAAGAAACTATAAGACCGCAGACGCATTTAGGTCAACGAGCCGAGCATCCAAATAAGGGCAAATTGAAGGCGAAGGGTGCCCGTGGCAAGCTGCTAGCCGGCCAGCGAGGCGCTGGGACAAGGAGTATGGATGACATTCGATGAACTGCAGAGGAAGCTGAAGCTAGCAGGTGTATCGATGGGCGCAAGCGAGCTCCATGGTTTACTCACCGCTGTGGCCGCTAAAAGTGGTTTTCAGGATCTGGCGCTGGAGCTGCCCTTTGCCCAATGGTTTGTCGTTGATGCGCCTGCCGCAGAATTTGCCGCTGAACTCACAGCGCTCGCGACTGAGCTGAGGGATCGTCTTGCGCCTTACGCTGAATACGATTTGGTGATCCTTTTGCCCTCGGACGATGCACCACTCTTTGAGCAGTGGTTTGAGCTGACGTGTTGGTGTGCCGGCTTTTTGTCGGGATTGAGTGAAACTCGAGGCCTGATCGAGCAGTTAGCCGAGTCGGATGTGGGCGAATTGATCGAGGATCTGAGCACCATTTCAAAGACGGGAAGTGATATCGCGGATGGTGAAGAAAATGAGCGGGATTTTGCTGAAATTTTGGAGTTTGTTCGAGTGGCTGTCTTGAATATTGCCGCTGAATTATTCGAACAGCGTCAATCCAAAGTGATTCAGCACTAGGCGCATGGACAAGCCTAAGCGATTGGATTATGTGGTGGTCGGTGGTGGACTGATCGGTCTTACCGCCGCCCTGCGCTTACATGATCTCGGTTGGACGGGTATTGTCCTAGAACAACAATCAAAGCTTTCTGAATCTAGAAGTCAGCTTGCACCCGCCCGGGCGTTAACCGAAATATCCCCTAGGGTCCTCGCGCTGAACACCGCGACCCAAGCATCACTGGCGCTTGCAGGCCTGCCGCTTGAATCTTTGCAAACCCTGGGTTCGCCTTTTCGCGGCATGGAAGTCTGGGACCGAGAATTATCCGGAGCGTTGAATTTTGATGCGCAGGGCTGGATTGTCGAGAATCACCAGCTTGAGGGCGCGCTACTCGCGCTCGCTGAATCAAAAGGTATTCAGATACGCAAAGCCAACACCCTAAGAGATTCCATCATTGATGATCAGCGGGTCTGGTTGGACTGTGGCCAGGGCGTCCAGTTTGAGGCATCGCTTCTGATCGGTGCTGATGGTGCCCAGTCTCGCGTTCGAGAGATTTTGGGTGTTCCGATGCTGAATTGGGCTTACCATCAACGCGCCGTGGTGGCCGTTGTCCATTCTGAGAAGCCTCATCAAGGCGTGACACGACAATGGTTTACGGGCTCTGGTCCGCTTGCGTTGTTACCCTTAGCTGACCCTCACGGATTGGTCCTCATCTGGTCGAGTGTTGAGGGTCAAGCCTTGCTAGAGGTGAGCGGCTCAGAGCTCGAATCCCGACTTGTGAGAGAAACGGATCAACTGATGGGCGGGCTGAAGCTCGTATCGAATCGGCAGAGCTTCCCGCTCCAGCAGCAACATGCGATGCGTTATGTGAAGGGGCGGGCGGTCTTACTGGGTGATGCCGCCCACACCATTCATCCTTTGGCAGGCCAGGGCGCGAATCTTGGGTTTGCCGATGTGGCTGAATTAGTGGATTGCCTTGTGCAGATGTCGTTAGATCCAAGCGCAACGATTCAAGGCGCGCTCTCGCAGTTCGAGCGTCGACGCGCGGGGCAGAATATCTTGATGACCGCCTTGACAGATGGTCTCAGTCGTTTGTTCACTGATCCGAAGCCCGCTTGGTTGAGGGTAGCCCGCAGTTGGGGCATGCGCCTACTTGACCGAGAGGCTCAAATCAAACGGCTCCTGACCGAAACCGCTGCGGGCCGATGGTGAGCTTGACGGAAATTTGAATGCCTGAAGCCTGAGGGCGCTGCCCTGATGTTGAAGGAATTTGTGGTTCATCCTGACTAGGTTTTGGTCCGAGCCGCTGGCAAATCTCGTAGAATAGGCCGCTTAGCGAGTCCCTCAATCATCTTTCATGGGCAATCACTTCATGACGTTGCGACACACGCCTTTAATCGACTGTCATCGACAGGATGGCGCCAAGCTGGTCGATTTTTCTGGATGGGAGATGCCGATCCACTACGGTTCACAAATTGAAGAGCACCATCAGGTACGTCAGAACGTTGGACTTTTTGATGTGTCACATATGACAGTGGTTGATGTCGCTGGCACGGATGCTGAGGCGTACCTCAGCAGGCTGCTCTCGAATAACGTGACCAAAGTGCCGGTGGGCAAGGCCGTGTATTCAGCCATGTTGAACCACGACGGTGGGATTTTGGATGACCTCATCGTGTATCGCTTGGCGACGGGTTGTAGGTTGGTGGTCAATTGCGCAACGCGAGAAAAGGATCTCGAGTGGATGAGGCTTCAGGCGGCCTCTTTCGAGGTCTCGATCGAAACACCAGAAGATTATGTGATTTTGGCGGTTCAGGGCCCCAACAGCTTGAAGGTTTTGCGCCAGGTACTTGTCGGTGCTGAAAGTCAGTTGGCAGCGAAACTCAAACCATTTGAGTGTTTTGTCAGCGGGTCGAGGTTAATCGCGAGAACGGGATATACCGGCGAAAGTGGTTTCGAGTGCATCGTCGATGCCGCAGATGGGATTGAGCTTTGGCAGTCACTGCGTCGCGCCGGGGCTGCGCCCATTGGATTGGGTGCACGAGACACGCTTCGGCTTGAGGCCGGTATGAATCTTTATGGTCAGGACATGGACGAGGAAACGTGTCCCTCGGCAGCGAATTTATCGTGGACCGTTGCGTTGGATGATCGAGCATTTATTGGTCGAGCCGGACTATCCGATCACCCGCGTCGAGACGCTCGACAAATTGGTGTGAAGTTGATCGGGAGAGGCGTTTTGAGGTCTGGCTATCCTCTGGTCGAAGGCGATGAGGTGGTGGGTGTCATGACCAGCGGTGCTTTTTCGCCGACGCTTGAGTGCGGTATTGGCCTCGCGCGGATTGACAAGGAAGTCGCTTCCCTGGCCGTTGAGATCAGAGGTAAGCGGCAGCCGGTTGAAGTGATGACCTTGCCATTCGTGCCTCGGGGTCAGTTCGCCTCAAGTTAGGGCGGTCGCTCGGAGGGATAACGCGCGAGGCGTGACGGGTAGACGGAGCCGCGGAATCTCAAACGCCAGGCGCTGAGCGCGTTGACCTCGGCTCAGCGTCGAGCAGATCTTGAACCAAACGGTTAAGAAGGGGATTGGCAGCGGCGAGAGATCAGTGTGCCCAGGCGCGAGCGCACTATGGGGGATTGTTGCAGTAACACGGCAGTTGGATGAGGCGACCACGTAAAGCGTTAGAGGAAAAGTTATGACAGAAGTGAGAAATGAGCTGAAGTATTTGGATTCGCACGAGTGGGCCCGTCGCGAGGAGGATGGCAGGATCGTCGTAGGAATTAGCGATCATGCCCAAGATGCGCTGGGCGATGTGGTTTTTGTGGAATTACCAGAGGTTGGGCGAGTGGTTAGCGCGCGTGAAGAGGTTGCGGTTGTAGAATCAGTGAAAGCAGCCTCAGACATCTATGCCCCGATATCTGGAACGATTAGCGCGATCAACGAGCGGTTAGTCGATGAACCAGAACTTGTGAATGAATCTCCCTATGACGACGCTTGGTTCTTTGTCATTGAGCCCTCCGATGTGGCTGAAATGGATGCGTTGCTCAGTGCAGATGATTACTCAGCGCTATGCGACGCCAGCGATCATTAACAATTTGATTGAGTAACTCTGCATGCCTTTTATCCCCCATACCGAGCAAGATGTTGAAGCCATGTTGGCTGCGATTGGCGAGACGTCGACCGCAGCGCTGTTCGATGAAATTCCTGATGCGATGCGCTTTACAGGTGAGTTAAAACTTCAAGGCCAGCTATCAGAGATGGCGCTCATGCGCTTGATGCAGTCGCGTGCAAGGCAAGATGAAGTCAAGCTTTCGTTTCTGGGTGCGGGCGCCTACGAACATCACATTCCCGCGGCAGTCTGGGACATCGCGAGCCGCGGCGAGTTTATGACGGCCTACACGCCGTATCAGGCTGAAGCCTCTCAGGGCACGCTTCAGCTCATTTACGAATTCCAAACCATGATCTCTCGCTTGACTGGCATGGAAGTCGCGAATGCCTCTGTCTATGACGGCGCCTCAGCCTTGGCTGAAGCTATGCTCATGGCGGTCCGTGCGAATAAGAAAAATAAATCGCGACGCATACTCGTGGCGGGGAATCTCAACCCAAGGTATCTCAAAGCCTGTGAGGCCATTGTTCGACATCAAGGTTTGGTGCTGTCATCCATCGCCATTGATTCAGAGACTGGATGCACTTCAATGCCCGTCGAGGATCTGGCAGATGCGGCTGCGTTGGTGATTGCTTATCCGAATTTTTTTGGCGGGCTTGATGCGGTGAATGAACTCTGTGATGCGGCCTCGAGCGCCGGTGCGCTGGTGATCGGCGTGGTGAATCCCACGGCGATGGCTCTGCTAACGCCTCCGGGGTCGTGGGGCAGCGAAGGCGCGGATATTGTGGTCGGTGATGGGCAACCGTTGGGTATACCTCTGGCTTCTGGTGGTCCTTACTTGGGGTTTATGTGCTGCAAAAAGGCCATTG
>JALRJG010000123.1 GCA_023261215.1 Pseudomonadales bacterium
CCCATTCTTGGCACGGCTAATTTCTCAAGATTTATCGCAGCACATCAGTGGAGCCAACGGGCGGAGATCAGAGATCTGAGCGAGATCGCGCAAAGCTTAATCAACGAGAATAAAAGCAGCCTCTTGGAAGTGAGTCAGTTCCTCC
This sequence comes from Pseudomonadales bacterium, assembly GCA_023261215.1. Lineage (GTDB taxonomy): Bacteria > Pseudomonadota > Gammaproteobacteria > Pseudomonadales > Azotimanducaceae > UBA9926. Next base: position 146 of record JALRJG010000123.1, read on the forward strand.
GCTTTCTTGGCGACTTCTACCAAAGCATGCTCAATCAAAGCGACGAGTCCATTGGACGCGCACTTTCGGATGAAATGCTCGCTCATCTTGATCGACTCTATTTCCAGCACAAAGTGCCCTTAAGGCGGATTCAATTTGTAAGAGTGGATTCTGAGCGCCCGAGCGATTATGCGCTGTTCGGGAGTTACGATTACCTGGGTGGCAAAACTTTGCGGCTCTCGATTCGCGTGCTCAATCTCAACACCCTTGAGCAACGCGTGTTCAGCGCCACCGGCACCGAGGTCGCGGCATCAAAGCTTGTCGCCCAGCAGATTTTTGATGCTTTTCAGCTCACCAAGAACGATTCCGCATTCAACCCACTATCTGAACGCGTGTTTATCGCGACCGACGGCAGTCAACTCGCAAAAACGACGACCGCCGTCGACGCGGCTGGGTTTTGCTCGATGTTGAATGCTCGGGTACCCACTCGAACCGAATTGAAGCTGGCTGATTGGGTGGGTCCATACGTGTCCGGAATCCAACTCTTACCGGATAAACCTTATTTCGTCATGGATGAGGGACGTCTCTCGACGATGATCCTGGCATCTGACGAGTGTTTACCAGTCCCCAACTATGAACAAACCCAAGCCGTTTTGGTGTGCATCAAGTAGCTCTCTCAAGGCATTGGGTCACCCCATCTCAGCCATTAGCACGCATCACCCAGGCCGCTCGCCAAAAAAATGCCGATCGGATCACTCTTTAAAGCAAAAATTGATAACCCATCCTAAGACTGAAATCTAACCCACTGCCGCCGGTCTCTGTTCTGCCGATCTCTGCTCTATTCTCTTCTCCAGCTTGAGGACCATGACTATAGATGCAAAACACATGAGGCAATCTCGCAAAACCTTGCTTACAATACTTGCGAACAGTCTAAAACCTTATCGTTTCATCGATACCTTCTAGGGGACCGTCAAAGCCATGAGACGCTGGTTTTCCATTCGATCAAAAGTGATGGTCGCCATGCTTGCGGTGGTGGTGGTCAGCGTGATTTTCAATTACGTGCTGTTGAATTTCGCCCTGGAAAGTTTTGCAAAGGAATCGAGTCAGGAGAGATTGCTCGGGAGCAAAACTACACTAGAGCGGTTTTTGTTAGAACGGGATCGGGTGTTGGGCCTTGAGGCTCAGACCCTCGCGAGTTCGGCTGCCCTGAGAGCAACCCTTTCCATTCCAGAGGTGGACGACGAAACCGTTGCCTACGCAATCGAATCGATTCTTGTGAGAGAACAAGAACAAACTCTGATGCTTCTCACCCGAAACGATGGCTCCTTGTGGTATGCGCCGGACGCCATTTCACTATTTAGGCGGGATCTCGAGCGGCAGATACAGAAGATCCCGACCGAAAACCTGGCGAGCAGCGTACATTTTCTCGACATTGGCAACATCTACATTGCCGCCCGCGTTTCAATCACTAATCGAGACCAAGTCCTTGGCGACCTGATTGTCGCCCGGATTCAGGATGACCGTAACGCACTTGAGGAATTCGAACTCGTCTCCGAAGACATCGTCACCCTCCTACGGGGAGGCGACTTGCTCAACTCTAGTAGCGATGACTTCATGCGCGCGATCTCGACCTTATCCCAGGGGGATCGTCTAGGCATTCTACGAAGTTCGATGAATTCGGTCGTCAGTGTGGACTTGAACAACACCCCCTATTTGCTAACCACGATGGTTTTAACCGACCAAGAAGGCTACATGTTGCTTGCCAAGCCCTTCAGCAGGCTCCCGACCAGTGTCAACCAGGCCCAGCAGCTCGCCTTGGTGTTTGCGCTGATGCTGTTGGGCTTAGGCGTCGTTGCGAGCTTTTTTGTTGCTCGCATCATCTCAAAGCCTCTCGCGAGCCTTACCCGCGCAACAGAGCGATTTTCTGCAGATAAACCGTTTGAACTTCTTGAACGAGAATCCGAGGACGAGATTGGCGACCTTTCCTCCTCTTTCAATGCCATGGCGCAGACGATTCAAGCCAATCAGTCGCGACTGTCAGAGGGTATTCTCATGGCGGAGCAGGCCAGTGCGTCGAAGTCATCCTTCCTTGCCTCAATGAGTCATGAGTTACGCACACCACTGCAAGGGGTCATTGGGTTGTCCGACATTTTGGTTGGAGCAGATGAGCTCGATGAGCAGTACCGTGAACTCGCCTCGATCATACACCAGAGCGGGGAAACCCTCCTCGAAGTGGTCAACGACATCCTCGATTTTTCAAAACTCGATGCGGGCATGTATGAGGTCAATCCCAAGCCCGTTAACTTGATTCAGCTGTTGGACGACATCATCAGACCCAACGCGACCACTGCGTTTATGAAAGGATTGAATTTCGACTGCGAAATCCTAGGGTTTACTCATCACGAGTTTGTAATCGGTGAAGCACAGATCAAGCGCATCTTAATGAATTTGATTTCTAACGCGGTTAAATATACTGAGTCCGGTATGGTGCTTTTCCGTGCTAGGGGCACACAATTCGGCCAGTCCTACCAGGTCAGCTTTGAGGTGATCGACACAGGTATTGGTATCGCGGAAGAAAGCCTTTCCACCCTGTTTGACCCATTCAAACAGGCGCATGGCGGTGATAACCGACGATTTAGCGGCACTGGGCTTGGACTCGCCTTAGCTTCAAAGCTCGCCGAGTTATTAGATGCGAGAATCAGCGTTAAGAGCCAATTGGGTTTGGGCAGCACCTTCAGCATGAGCTTTCGTCTACCTATTGCTGAAGGGGCTAAAGATATGTCCCGGTTCAAGCCCCTTGAAGGGCATCGTCTTTTGATCATAGGGACCGAGTCGCTCTCGGCAGGCCGGCTCTCGCAACTCGTGACAGATCTGGGGGGAAGATCGATCCTCGCGGCGAACTTCCAGGATGCACTTGCCCGACTTCAGGCAGACCCTCAGGCCTTCGACTGGTTATTCCTTCCGCCAAGGCAAATCGAGACGAGCTTAAACGAAACGCTCGAAGCGCTCGCGCCTTTCTTGGTGGGTCGGCTCAAACTCATCACGACCGCCAGTGCGCACGAGAATGGCATTCAGGCGTCAGCCTCGAGAGGCATCAGAGTGCTCAGAAAACCCCTCACCATCGTCACGATGGAAAAGCTTTGGCGCCAGGGTGACTAACAACGCTTAATACTGGGGCAGGTTCTTCACGCCCATCTCAATATCCAGTCGAATGGGCTGATCGCCCACCACTTCGACCTCCATCACCGATGACGGCAATCTTGAATGCCAAGCAGTGACGCGGTAGCGACCGGGTGGCACGTCGTCAATTAGGAATTGACCGCTGTTATCAGCCACCGAGAAAAATCGGTTCGGAACCACATAAATAATTGAGCTCATTTCCTCATGGATTGAGCAGAATACGTCGACCCTCCCGGTATTTTCAAAGTTGACTGCCTTATAAACGCCCTTTTTGTAGGCGCCAAGGTCGAAGGGTTTTGGCGAGGAATAGGAAAAGGCATTGTGGAAAATTTCATCTTCGTTAGGCCACTCCACGGTGGTACCTTTTTCGATGACCAATACCTCTGGCAAAAATTTCGCATCTTTTTGTAGCATGACCGCGCGGCCATCATGATCCGCTCGACCGAGTCCATCACCCTCAAGAAAGACCACAAAATTGTCGAAGCTGCCGTAATCGACCTGCTCAACAAATTTGAACTTTCTGCTTCCATAGCCCCCACCCCCTGAACCCGCACCAGGCAGCGCTTTACCCACGGCTTTTACGGTGCCTGAGATTGTTGCAGCTTGAGCTGGAAGGCCGACGGCGATCGCCAAGAAGCAAGCGACCAGTCCACGCAAGAGCGCTACTTTCATCAGATTACCTCTGAGGAAATTTGTAGGCCAATTGCAATGTAAACATGTTCTCATCATCGCGACTCCCTCCCCCGAGAATATCGCCACTGATCCAAGCGTATTCACCCTTCAATATCAGACTCTCGGACAGTCGGTATCCGAGGCCTAGGCTTAACTGCTGGAGTTCGGTTGTTTTCTGCTCTAAGTTTAGGTCCTCGTTACCCAGACCCACTAGATAGTACCCTTCGTCACTCTCAATGCCGCTCCACCTGAGCGCGCCATAAGCTTTTTCGGCGAAGGGTTGCACCACCTCGAGCGTGTAGTAATCAAACTCAACGTCGGTATCGCCTTCGCCATTGTCCTCATATAAACCCTGACCATACAGGAAAGCGAGATGCCCGTTACCGAGAGAGATACGGCCCTCGCCTAGCCAAAAGCTACTCGAAAAGACCGTATCGGCGGTACCCGCGTCCAAGATCCAATAATTGCCAAACCAGAGCTCGCCCAATCGATCGGTGTCGACACCCCGCTGAATATTGGTCAGATCTCCAGTGGTCATGTAGCTTGCACCCAGATGGAGACTCGAGGTGGGGTCAATCCCCAAACGAACGGTGATCGACTTATCGCTTTCGAAATCTCGGCCCACCGCGTGCCCGCCGTTTTGTAAAGCGACGAGATAAGACACAGCACCTACACTGCCGTAGAGCTCGATTCCCTCATCGATACCCCAAAAATCCGCTAACGAATGGGTCACAAGTGGATTCTTCATGGCGTCCCGGCTCATGTACTCTTCACCAAACGGAATCTCAAAACGCCCTACGCGGAATGTTGGCCCGCCTGATCCGCCAAAGAGCTGGCGAACATTTTCGAAGTCAATGTAGACCTCGCCGATATTCAGGTTGATATTGCCGCGGTGTGAATTTTTTTCGCGGCTCTTCTCACGCGTCATCATATTGAGCTCGGCGAAAAAGTAGGTGTCGGGCATGACCCTTGCCTCGACATAAGCGCGCGCCTCATCCAGAAGAAACTCATTGTTAGGATGCTGACCCGCGTCACCGGTCGAATAAAACCCCATCGCACCTTCGCCGGTAAGATGAAGCTCACGTTCAGCGATGTAGCCCCGAACTTCCGGCTGCCCGCCGGGCGCTGCTTCCTTCTGCTCGAGTCGCTCCAGCCGTTCACTTAAGCGCTCGATGATTGCTCGTTGGGCCTCAATTTGTGCCCTAAGCTCAGCGACTTCAGATGCTTGTGCCTGGACATTGACTGGTAGAAGACAAACCCATAGCAAGCAACCCCAAACAAGGCCTACCTTGCTTTTCCCGAGCGAAAGCCTTCCGACGGCACGTGTGTGGTTCGCGCGTAACCCTACAGAATCAAAAAAGCGATCCATACTTCTTCCCCCCCCGGAATATCCCTATATGCATATGTTCAGATGTAAAGGCCACAACCTCAAGACGGTTATGAGAATTTCTTCAATCTTTTAGGGCAACCGGCGAGTCAAGGAACGCCTC
>JALRJG010000124.1 GCA_023261215.1 Pseudomonadales bacterium
GAGAGGAAAAGGTCAAAGGCTCACTGGAACCTGGTAAATGGGCAGACATGATTGTTCTGTCTGATGACTTACTGACCATCCCCCATGATCAGATCCTTTCGGTTCAGGTTGAGCAGACGTATTTAGCCGGTCAATTGGTCTTTGAGCGTCAGCGTGATGAGCGCCCCGATTTGTAACAGATGGGTGGAGCGACCGCTTGAGGCCATCGACTCGGGCATGTACCCACTCATCGCGTGTTGGACGCTGACTTGCAGCCTTGGCTGAGCTCTTTTAGATACAGGTGTTGCTGAGCTGGCGCGTCTTTCTGTCTATTAATGGGTGGAAAGTCATTCGCCGTTCGTCTTCCTGTCCAACAACGGAATGACCCATCCCGCGAGCGGTGAGTGGCCCTAATCTGAGGTCCGCTAGGTCTCTTTGTTGTGATCGTGAATCCATGCGTTGGCTTTTGAGGTTCAGCCTAAACTTTCCAAGTTTCAAAACCGTCGGCTAGCGTTGTGGGCTTAACGCCGGGTGGGTGAGCGGTCGACGAGCGTAAGGGCGGCGAAGGCCGCCAATCTGTGGCAAAATCGCGTCCCCGTACTCAGAGGCAGATTCAGCTCGGCTTGAGGGCCTCTGATGTGCGAATCCACATAACGAATCCCTAGGCGGCACATCGATGCGGAAAACCTATCTTTTGGCTGGACTCATTGCGGTTGGGCTGGGCATTTGGATGATGACGGGTTTCCTTGGGGCAGAGGAGGCCGGCCCCGAACTCAGCATCGCAGAGCAGAATTTGAAACGCCTGGGTCAAGGTGGGTCGGGCGAGGTGACCGCTGTCCGGGTGATGGACAGTGTGGCGATACCGAAAACTCGGTCGGTCCGGATACGAGGTCAATCCAGCGCCAAGCGACAAGTCACCATTCAAACGCAGTTGGACGGTTTAATTGCTGAACGCCCGGTCGAGCGAGGCGATTGGGTCGAAGAGGGCGATCTTCTTTGCCGCATTTCAACGGAAGACCGCCAGGCCCGTGTGATTGAGGCTGAAGCGCAGCTAGAACAGGCCAAATTGCTCGCGGAGAGTAACCAAAAGCTCGCAAGTCAGGGGCTGTTGTCAGAGGCCGTGCTTGCCGAGAGTAAGGCGCGGTTCAAATTGGCGGAGGCCAACCTGCTTAAGCGACGGATTGACAGGCAGCGATTGCAACTGGTGGCCCCGTTTAAAGGCGTCGTTGAGGATGTGCATGCAGAAGTGGGGCAGTTCGTCACGCCAGGCATGGCCTGCGCCACGGTCGTCGAGCTTGACCCGATTCTGATCCGAGGAGCCCTCTCTGAATCGAAGCTTCGTGGCGTGACCACGGGTCGAGCTGCCAATGCAACCTTTGAAAATGGTGCCGAGGTGGGGGGGCTGGTGTCGTTTGTGTCTCACGTTGCTCGACCCGGGACTCGGACCTTCGAAATCGAGATCGAGGTTGAAAATCCAGATCAACAGTTGGTGAGCGGACTGTCTGCGGATATTCAGATTGATTTAGAACAAGTACTCGCGCATCGAGTGTCACCGGGCCTTCTGCTCCTAGATGACGAGGGTCGGCCAGGGCTTCGATCTGTTGATGATGGAGATCGCGTGGTGTTTCATGCGATCCAGATCATCGATGAGGATGAAAGTGGCATCTGGGTTGTGGGCCTGCCGGATAGCGTGCAACTCATCACCGTGGGTCAACATCTTGTAAGCAATGGCGAACGCATCTCTAAAGTGTTCGAACGAGATTTGATGCAACCCGTCAACGAGCGCGGATAAGTCGGGCAGCCCATGAACTTCGTCGAAAGCGCGATCTATCGAACTCGAACCACGTTGCTGATTATGGTGATGCTGATCATCGCGGGTATCGCCTCCATGCGGTCGATCTCTGTTGAAGGTGATCCGAGCATCGCGGTGCCTTTTTTCAGTGTCATGGTCTTCAGTGAGGGCATTTCACCAGAGGATGCAGAACGACTGCTGGTCATGCCGCTCGAGTTCGAGGTCCGAAATCTCGAGGGTGTCAAAGAGATCGAAGGGTATGCGAGTGAGAATACCGGCCGACTGTCCGTTGAATTTGAGGCAGATCAGGATATCGATCAGGCGCTCATTGACCTTCGTGAGGCCGTTAATCGCGCCCGATCAAAATTACCGAGTTCTGCTGAAGAACCCGTGATCGAAGAAGCCACAACGGCTGATTTTCCTGTGTTGATGGTGGGTCTAGCCTCGGAAAGCTCATCTGAGCGCGAGCTCTACTATATCGCCATCGATCTGAAGCGCCGGGTTGAAGCACTGCCCTCAGTGTTGAGCACCCAAATGTGGGGTGCGCGCGAGGAAGTTCTGGAAGTCACGCTGGACCCGAGAGCGCTTGATAATTACGGCATCTCACCTGAAGCACTCATGGGGGTCCTCTCGAGAAATAATCGCCTGATTCCTGCGGGCAATCTTGATAATGGCAATGGCCGTTTTTCCATCAAGGTGCCCAGCGTCATCGAGGATGCGTCTGACTTGTTTGATCTACCGCTCATGAGCGACGAGGATGCGGTGGTGACCTTAAGCGACGTGGCGGACATCCAAAGGACGTTCAAGACGCGCTCGGGATATTCGAGGATGAATGGCCGTCGGGCCATCACCCTGCAGGTGACGAAGCGAACCGATGCAAACGTGATTGACACGGTCGCCGAAGTGAAGGCGCTGTTGAATGCCTCTGAGTCCGCCTTGCCCAAGGGGGTTGACGTTATCTACAGCGTGGATCAGTCGGTGTTTGCTCAACAACAGGTGGACGAACTCCAAGGCAATATTGGCACCGCGCTTTGCCTCGTCATGATCGTTGTCGTCGCGGCGCTGGGTCTTCGCTCGGGGGTCATCGTGGGTCTGGGCATTCCCGTCAGTTTGCTTTTTGCCATCACCATTCTTTACGTCATCGGGTTCACCTACAACTTCATGGTGATGTTTGGGTTACTGCTGGGTCTCGGCATGCTCATCGATGGTGCCATCGTTGTGACCGAAGAGGCCGATCGACGCATGCTCGAAGGCACGCCCCGCCAGGCAGCCTATTCAGGTGCGGCCGTTCGTATGTTTTGGCCAGTGACCGCCTCGGTGGCCACCACGCTTGCGGCCTTCTTACCCTTAATGTTTTGGCCAGGCATGGTCGGTAAGTTCATGCGCTATTTGCCTGTCACGGTGTTTGCTGTGCTCTGTGGAAGTCTTCTTTACTCGCTGCTCTTTGCGCCAGCCTTGGGCGCGGTGATGGGCCGTGTGGGCAGCGATCAAGGTGAATTCATCAATAAATTGAAGCAGTTAACCACTGGGCGGCGTTGGTCCTTGGGGGGTCCACTTGGCGTGTATGTCAGCATCGTGGCTGCTGCAGCTCGAAACCCTGTGACCACGATCGTCCTGACCTTAACCTTTTTGTTTGGCACTGTGTTCGCCTACACCCAGTTCGGTCGCGGCGTGATCTTCTTTTCTTCTTCAGAACCTCAATTCATGCAGGTTCGCGTTAACGCGCTCGGCAATTACTCCGCGGCTGAGACCAATCAGATATTCCAAGATGTTGAGAACACGGTGCTGGGTGTTCGAGGTATTGCCACCATGAGTGCGTGGAACTTCCCTGCATCAGGCTCTGAGCAGATTGGAAATATTTTCATGGAGCTTCTGCCAGAGAACGAGCGGGCTGACAATGCAGAATCAATCATTGCGCAAATCCGCGAGGGCGTGGCGCGGTATGCGGGTGTCTCGATTGAAGTCATCAAGATGGAGCAGGGACCTGGTCAAGGTAAACCTATCAAAATTCAAGTGGCGTCCTACGATCGAGACCAACTCGAGCCTGCAACACGCTTGATCAGTGATTACATGAAGTCGCAAAGCACGATGCTGGACGTTGAAGACAGTTTGCCAAAACCCTCTCTCGAGTGGCGGTTAAAAGTCGATCGCGCCAAGGCGGCACTGGCGGGCGCTGATGTCTCAGCTGTGGGGCTTGCGGTACAAATGTTGACCAATGGGGTCAAGGTCGGTGAGTACCGTCCTGATCGCGCAGATGATGCGGTGGATATCAGAGTTCGATACCCAGATGATGAACGCCGATTGCAAGCGCTCGAGCAACTTCGGGTTGCGACGTCGAACGGCATGGCGCCCATCACGAGTTTTGTCGAGATACAGCCCGCTCAAGCCGTGGGCACCATTCGGAGAACTCAGTTGCAGCCCACCGAAGTCATTCGAGCGAATGTCGCAGAGGGTGTTTTAGCGGACGACGTGGTTAAAGATCTTGAAGCTTGGGTGGCCACCCAGACGCTGCATCCAGCGGTGACTGTGAGTTTTAGAGGTATCAATGAGGAGCAACAAGAGTCTCAGGGCTTCACCCTGGTCGCGTTTGGTCTGGCACTGCTATTTATGTTTGTGTTGCTGGTCACGCAGTTCAACAGCTTCTATCAGTCTGCACTGATTCTTTTTTCGGTGGTGCTCTCGACCACTGGCGTCTTTATCGGCTTGTTGGTGACGGGCAACCCGTTCAGCTCGTTGCTGTCGGGGATCGGCATTGTTGCCCTAGCCGGCATTGTGGTGAACAACAATATCGTCCTGATTGATACCTTTAACCAGTTGCGGCGTGAGCAACCAGGCGCAGACCTTGTGTCGCTGGTGGTGCAAGCAGGCACCATTCGATTGAGGCCCGTGGTGCTCACCACGCTCACAACCGTCTTCGGGTTAATGCCCCTGGCGCTGAATTTCAGTGTTGATCTCATCGCCAGGAACGTGACTTATGGCGGTGCGCTATCAAGTCTCTGGGTGCCCCTCTCTCAAGCGATCGTCTGGGGTCTTAGCTTCGCATCCATGCTGACCTTGGTGGTAACGCCCGCGATGCTGACGTTGCCGAGTGCGATGCGAGCGAGGTTTCTATCTTTGAAGCGCCGCGTCACGTCCATCGCGGTGCGTCCCGTCAACACTTAGTCGACTGTTCCGAGATCAAGACGCGCCTGCCGTATCGCAACGATTTGCCGCGTAACGGCCTTACTGAGGCGCTGTGGGTCGTGCGCGTAAAAGCGCAAAAGAAACACAGGCTCATCCGCCTCAATACGCCATCAGAAGCCTTTTCCCTCTCATCGCAAGAATAAAACAGTCAGGCTTGACTGTCTTTTTTTCATCGACCAAAGTGTGCAGCGGGGAGCTACATCAAAAAACGAATGAGGGGAAACATGGAACAGCAATATTGCGGGACTCGCCTGGCGAGTCTGAGCTTGGCTGCAGCAGTGCTGACGGGCACATTGACGATGAGTCTTCCGTCCATAGGGGCGGAGAGAACGAATGTCATCGAAGAAGTGATCGTCACAGCACGTAAAAAGGACGAATCGATTCAGGACGTACCGGGCGCAGTAAGCGCGATCACCGGCC
>JALRJG010000125.1 GCA_023261215.1 Pseudomonadales bacterium
CCAAGAGGAGGATTTTGACCCTCGTTCGATTGCGTTACCGGATTGGATCGCACTTGCGAGCAGTCGCAAAGTGAATGTTCGAGTTTACTGTCACCGTATTCTTCAGCGAATCGGATGGCTGATCTTTGGCTACGAGGCGGCAATGCCAGAGATTGAGCACATTATCCGGCGCTACCCGGATCCACAATTGGCGCTGGATCTACTGTCGCTCATTGAGGGGCATCGAATCGATTGGTGTTGGCAGCACCAGTACGCCGGCATCAGGCGCTGGCTGCCGAATACGCTTCTCACAGTGGCTGGCGCTAACGAGTCCGAAAACTCAGAGCCGCTAACCGCGTTAGGCGCAGCCTTGCTCATTGCAAATCATGAGTTTGAGGCAGTTGAGAGCCTTCCGATTATGAAGACTGAAGCATTTGAGGTCGCCGCGAACCACCTGTTGCCCCTGTCTCGCAAAGGCACCCATTGGCAGGATTCTGTTCACGTGCTTGAGAAACTCTACCTCGAAGTCGAGCAATACCGGGGCGTTGGACTGGCCGATTGGCTTGAAGGTCTACCGCGGTCACGGCTACCAGCTGACGAGTTGGGTGCCATGGTGCCTTTGTTCGACGAGGAAATTCCTGAGGAAGTGACCGCGGGCGATCATGGCGTGGAAATGGGGTTGCCTATCGATGCGAGCGAGCTCGATATTGAGTCGATGAATGAGCGAGATCTTCCGATCGGTGAGGGTCAGTTTATGACCGAGCTCGAAGAGACCCCAGAGATCCAAGAGAAGAACCGAGAGGCTTCCGATACTCAAGAGGGTCAACTGGGCAAAACGCGGCCTAGAAAGGCGCACCGCATCGTCGAGCAGTATTACGACGAGTGGGATTACACCATCACGGATTATCGCCGCCGCTGGTGTCGACTCGTGGAAATTCTCGATCCCGAGGAGGATCTCGCTTATTACGAGACCTCGGTGCGAGACCACGCGCATTTGCAAAAGAAAGTGCGCGCTCAATTAAGCCGACTCAAGCCAGAACTGCTCGTTAAACAGCGAGGCATGGTCGATGGTGAGTGGTTAGATTTAGAGCGAGCCATTGATGCCGTCATTGACCGGAAAATGGGTAAGACCCCCACCGAGCAACTCTACATCCAATCGCAGAGACGCGGCCGGGATGTAGCGACATTGTTTCTCTTAGACATGAGTGCGTCGACTGATGACAGGATAGAGGCACCCGCGCAAGGTGAGGCGCCTGTTTATCATGACTTTGATTGGGACGACGATTATGTGTTCGTAGAGCCAACCGGTGATCGAATCATCGACCTCGAAAAACACGCGGTGATTCAGATGTGCGAAGCGCTGGAATCGCTCGGGGATCTCTATGGTGTTGCAGGGTTCAGTGGTTACGGCCGGGATCAAGTGGAGTACTTTCAGTGCAAGGGCTTCTCGGAACCGCTTGATGCCCAGAGTCGTGCCCGTATAGGGGGAATTAAGGCCTGCCGAAGCACAAGAATGGGGCCCGCGATTCGCCATGCGGCGCAAAAGCTTCAACAAACAGAATCTAGGATCAAAGCGTTGATCATGATCAGCGATGGCTATCCGCAGGATCACGACTACGGTCATGATCGCAACGATAAAGACTATGGCATTCACGACACAACGAAGGCGTTAATGGAAGCGAAGAAACTGGGCGTCCAGACGTTTTGTTTGACCGTCGATCCTTCGGGGCACGATTATTTGCGCCGTATGTGCCCCGACAAGCAATATATGGTCATCCAGGATGTCACGCAGCTGCCGCAGGAGTTGTCCAAGGTTTATCGCAGCCTGACGGGCTAGCGCTCCACGGTGATCCGGCGAAACCAAGACGCTTGAAGTCGGCAGCCAAAGGACAAAAACCCGATCATGAGGAAGCATGAAGATATGACCTTAACACCCTTTCATCTCGCGATTCCCGTCCATAATTTGGAGCTTGCGGCCGCCTTTTACGAGGGCCTGCTCGGTTGTAGTCGGGGGCGGGAGGCTTCGGAGTGGATCGACTTCAATCTCTACGGACACCAGCTAGTCTGTCATGAGGTGCCCAGCTACACCGCTGATCGCGCTAGCCAGCCGGTCGATGGTCAGGGGGTCCCTGTGCCTCATTTTGGTGTTGTGCTCGAGCTGCCCGACTGGAGAGCGCTTCGAGATAGGCTGGTATCCGCATCCATTGAATTCGTAATCGAGCCTTATATTCGTTTCGAAGGGGAGGTTGGAGAACAAGCCACCATGTTTTTTCTGGATCCCTCAGGCAATGCGATTGAATTTAAGTCTTTTGGCAATATTGGAGAGGACCTGTTCAAGCGTTGAGCATGACGCCCAAGCGTCTCCTTTCAAGCGTCTTCCTAAGGGGCGGCCTTCGTCTTCAAGGTGTTATAGCGAAGAAGGGCAGGAGCTTTTGTTGGCTCTAGATCAAAATGCCTGGATACGCGGAGAGCGACAAGGGTCGCCTCGACCAAGACAGGGCTCTGCTTGCGGTGACACCCTTTGCGTTGCGCCGTTGTCAGTCTTTAGGCATGCTCAAAGCCATTCAACCAACCGATAAAACAATACGCAAATAACCCAGTGCCTCAAGCACGCAGATCCGTGCCGTAAGAATGCCAGCACAGAGACCTCAGGCTCACCTCGGGAATCACCAAGGTGATCGAACGCGCATTCGATAAGCGAGATCAATAGGAACGATGAATCACAAGTCAGGATACTTCTATCTCGCCGGTGTGCTCAGTTTTGTTGCGCCGACGGGCATCCAAACGGTGCTGTTTCCTTGGCTGCTGGTTGTGGTGTTGCACGAGAGTCCAGAGCGGCTCGGGCTCGCTCAGATGAGTTTACAGGCGCCCATCATGTTGCTGATTATCGCGGGGGGTATCCTGGCCGACCGCGTCAATCGGGCCCATATCATTGCTGCGTGTCATCTCTTGGCGGCCATTCCCCCATTGATGTTGTCCATAGCGATCGCTCGGGGAGAACTCACCTACACCCATCTGATTTTCTACGCATTAGCCATCGGCGTCGTAACGGCATTTGTTCAACCCGCAAGGGACGGCATGCTGAGCGAGTTAGCGGGCGATGGGCTGCAACGGGCGGTGACCTTGGTCATGGGGCTCAGTTTTGGTGGTCAGATGATCGGATTTATTGCCGGTGGGACGGCTGAGACCAACGGGCCGGAACTGTTGCTCTATTTGCAGGCTTTGATCATGGTGATCGGCGCCGCCTTTGTTTATCCCTTGGCATCGCAAGGACGACCCGCGCAAACCAAGTCCAACCCGACAAGCGTACCCAGTTCAATCTGGGTTGGTTTTGATTTAGTGAAAGGCTCGCCATTAATGCGTCCCGTTATTTTGTTCGTTTTTCTCATGAGCTTTATGTACGGCGGGGCTTATGCAGTCCTGGTGCCGCTGATGGCTCGAGATGCATTTGCCGGAGGTGCATCGGAAATGGCGCAGTGTTTTATCGCGTTCGTGTTTGGGACAATCGTGATGACTGCGGTGCTGATGTCTCGAAAAGAAATCAAACACCCCATGAATGCCATGCTTCACGGGCTGGTGGTCGGAGGCCTTTGTCTGATCGCAGGCTCACTTGCCACAGAATTTATCTGGTTTCTGGTGACCGTTTTCATTTGGGGTATGTGCGGCACCATCCCTATGAGTATGAGCCGAAGTATGATTCAGAGCGCCGCGCCCCAGCAATATCGTGCCAGGGTCCTGGCGGTCTATTCGTTAGCCAATTTGGGCGGTATGCCCTTGGGCGCTGCGTGTTGGGGATTGTTTGCCAATGTTTGGGGCCCTCGCATCGCCCTATGGGTCGTCGCAGGCAGTATGGCATCGATCGTTCTTGCCTACCGGTGGCACCGAGCAAAACGGGGTCTTCCTCATCCAAACCCATCGGGTGGTTAGCGTAAAGTCGCTACCTTCCAGGGAAGCCCGGGTCCGCGCTTGATCTCACGCATCGATCCTGGAATTCTGCGGAGGCATCGGTCAGCTAAGCTTGCGGATTTGGCTCAGGTCATGCGTTTGAAGGCGAGTACCGGATGGCTTGAGTCCAATGTGCACTCAAGCCAAAGGGCGAGATAACGCATGCTGGAAACTGCCGACGGTGAGGATCGCAGTTGATCGATGCGCACCTAATAAGAACCGCAGCCCAGGCTGCACAGAGCGGGGAGACTTTGGAATGACACAGCGGCAGCCGATTGAACACTATGGCCAGTTTAATGGCGTTGAGCTTTGTTGGTTCGAGTGGGGCGAGCGCGAAGTCGGCTGTCAAACCTTGTTCTTGGCTCATGCGACCGGGTTTCATGCGCGTTGTTGGGATCAAGTGCTCAATCAAATCGAGGGGCACGCCATCGCTGTGGATTTAAGGGGGCATGGTCGAAGCGCGAGTCAAGGGCCTTACGACTGGACAACCTTTGCTGAGGATTTGGCCGCCTTTGCCGAAGAAATCGTCGGGCCTGAATCGCTTGCGATTGGGCATTCGATGGGTGGGCATGCCATCACCGAGGTGGCCCTAAACCGCCCGGGCTTCTTTGATCAACTGTTGTTGCTTGACCCAGTGATTTTGTCTCCCACGATCTATGACGAAGGTAAGCATGAGCACTCCAAATTCCTAAATGAGTCGGGGGAGCACCCGGTGTCTCGCCGACGAAATTATTTCGAATCCGTTGATCAAATGATCGAGAACTTCCAGTCGAAGGGGTCTTACGGTGTTTGGCTGCCTGAAGTGCTGAGAGATTATTGCCAATGGGGGTCCGTGCCTGCTGAGGACGGTCTGGGTGTCTCGCTCGCATGCCACCCTCAGACCGAGGCTGCAATCTACATGGGCAGCGCTCAATCGAGGTTACTCGAGCGCCTGAATGAGCTGACTTTGCCGATTACCGTGGTTCGAGCCAAACAGCGCATCGGTGAGCGGGAGACCTTGGACTTCAGTGCATCGCCCACCTGGCCCGAACTCGCAGACCGATTACCCCAGGGGACTGATCGATATCACCCAGAGTTGACCCATTTCATTCCAATGCAAGCACCAGACTTGGTCGCTCAATTGATTCGAGATTTGAGACGATGATCAAGCGTCTCGCGGTGACCATGGGGGATCCCGCGGGCATTGGTCCTGAGGTTTTGGCGAAATCATTATGTGCGCTGGGGGAGGCAACCCGGCATTTGGTGATCTTCGGGTCGCCAACGCTTTTAGAAAAAACTGCGGACCAATTGAGACTTCACTGCCCCAGTTGGACAGTCCTCTCCACGCTGCGCGATCTGAATGCCTGTGAGGGGCTTGCAATATTTGAC
>JALRJG010000126.1 GCA_023261215.1 Pseudomonadales bacterium
TCTCGCGAGCGCAAAACCACAGTGGGACGTTTTTGCGATCGATATCGAAAGCCCAGCGCTCAAGGTCGCAAAAAAAAACCTTAAGCCCTGCGCGAATGCAGCCTTAATTCAAGGGAATTGGCTCGATGCCTTAAGGCCCGATAGCGTCGATCTCATTGTGAGCAATCCACCCTATATCGCGCCAACAGACGCGCACCTCGAAACGCTAACCCACGAACCTATCCGAGCGCTGGTGGCTGAAAATGAAGGATTTGCGGCTTACGAGGCCATCGTGCCGATTGCGGCGAGGACCATAAAACCTGGGGGTGCGTTACTATTCGAGCACGGCATTGATCAACGAAAACGGTTAGCAACGCTTATGCAAATGAATGGCTTTGACGTACAAGCGTTCGATGATTTGGCGCGTCGACCACGGGTCCTGATGGGCACTCAGAGATGAATGACGAAGAATTACTGAGATACAGCCGACATATCCTGCTGCCCCAGATCGACCTCGACGGGCAAGAAAGGTTACTCGCAAGCCATGTCGCAATCATAGGCGTCGGGGGCCTCGGCTCACCTGTCGCGCTTTATCTCGCCGCCGCGGGGATTGGTCACCTCACGTTGGTTGACCATGACGATGTTGATTTAGGTAATTTGCAACGACAGATCGTCCACGGCGAAAGCAGTCTCAACGAGAAGAAGACCGCGTCCGCTAAGGCTCGATTGAGCACGATCAATTCAACAACCTTGATTGATACGATACCCAAGAAACTGAGCGAAGCCGAGATCTTCGAACTGACCAAACGAGCGTCCGTGGTGGTCGATTGCACCGATAATTTTGAAACTCGGCATCTCGTTAACCGCGCGTGCGTGTTAAGCCGAACGCCTCTCGTCTCTGCCGCCGCGATTCGGTTCGAGGGTCAACTCATGGTTTGGGATCCAGCGGTCGAAGGTAGCCCCTGCTACGCCTGCCTTTATCCTGTCGACCAGCCCGTGGAGATCAACTGCGCGACGACGGGCGTCGCTGCGCCACTCGTCGGCGTCATGGGCAGTTTGCAAGCCATGGAAACCATCAAAATTATTCTGGGTATCGCCTCTGAACATACAGGGCGGCTGACAACTTACGATGGACTCTACAACGACTGGCAAACCTTTCGGTTCAAGAAAAGGCCCGATTGCCCGGCCTGCGGTCAGTCCTAACGTACATCCCCGCCTGCAGCTTGTTGATCTGCTTGGTAGGATGACCGGACGAGGGGACCACTGGCCACTTGCTTAAATCCAAGCGCTTTGGCTTCATCAGCCAATGCCGTGAACTCATCTGGATGCACGTAGCGATCTACCGGCAAATGATCCCGACTCGGTTGTAAGTACTGGCCGAGCGTCAGCATGTCCACTTGATGCTCGCGGCAATCGCGCATGACCTCGACCACTTCTTCATACGTTTCACCGAGGCCTAGCATTAATCCGCTCTTCGTCAAAACACTTGGCTGCATGGCTTTGTACCGCGCCAGCAAATCAAGCGACCACGCGTAGTCTGCGCCAGGCCTTGCCTTTTTATAGAGTCTGGGGACTGTCTCAAGGTTGTGATTGAACACATTCGGGGGGGTGTTCGCCAATATGGAAAGCGCAACGTCCATCCTGCCACGGAAATCCGGAACCAGGACTTCAAGAGTCGTGCTGGGATTAAGCGATCTGACGGCATCGATACAGGCTGCGAAGTGACCAGCACCACTGTCTTTTAAATCATCGCGATCAACCGAAGTCACCACCACATACCGTAGCTTCATCTCTGCAACGGCTTCGGCTAGCTGCCTCGGTTCGTCAGGGTCCAGAGGATTGGGCTTGCCATGAGCGACATCACAAAATGGGCACCGCCTAGTACAAATCTCACCCATCACCATGAAAGTGGCCGTCCCATGCGAAAAGCACTCGGATAGATTGGGACAGGACGCTTCTTCACAAACAGACGCCAGATTGCGTCGCCTAAGAACCTGTTTAATCCTGTCCACTTCCGGATTCGCCGATAGACGAATCCTGATCCAGTCAGGTTTGCGAAGGGGCTGTTCGGTCGGTACAACTTTGATCGGAATTCTACGAACTTTGTCGGCGCCGCGAAGCTTCTCGCCCTGGATGAGTTGATTTCGTTTATCTCGCACGCAGGCCTCTTACTGTTGTTGAGCGCATCCTCTAACCCACCCTTAATCGATCATTAATCAGTTTGATCAGTGATTCTTCTAGCGCGTCAGCACTGATCTCTACGCCAAGGGATGCAAGATCGATCACCTGAAGCCCCTGGTATCCACAGGGATTAATCCTAGTAAACGGCTCGAGCATCATCGAGCGATTGAGAGCAAGCCCATGATAGCTACACCCTCGACGTACTCGAAACCCAAGCGACGCAATTTTAGCATCCCCGACGTAGACACCTGGCGCGCCCATCTTGGTTTGACCCACAACACCCAAGCTCGTAAGACAGTCAAGCACCACTTGCTCAGCCAGAGAAACCAAATCACGTACGGAAAATTTCAATCGCTTTAAATCGAGCAAAAAATAAGCCACGGTCTGGCCTGGCCCATGGTAAGTCACCTGACCACCGCGATCACTCTGGACGATTGGAATCTCGCCCGGCGCCAATACGTGCTCTTGTTTGGCTGCCTGACCCATCGTGAATACCGAGGGATGCTCGAGCAACCAGACCTCATCCGACGTTGCTTCGCTTCGCGCTTCGGTAAAGGCCCGCTGCGCAGCATAAGTCTCTGAGTACGGAACCTGTCCCAGTTGCTTAAATACAGTCGACGTTTCCGCTCGGCCCCGTTCCAGAAGACTCATAACACCAATTTGACCTGTGGCAACTGTTTGACCGCATTGAAAATCGCCAGGATCTGAGCCTCACCCGTCGCTTGTAATTCAATCGTCAACGAACAATATCGCCCGGCGCGACTCTTTTTCTCGACCACTTTCTCACTTGAGAAATGGGGATCGTGAGCGGCCACGATGTCACAGACGTTGGAGACAAACGCATCATCTTCCTCGCCAATCACTTTGATGGGATAGACGCACGGAAAAACAATCGTCTGGTCGGTCGACATGAGCCACGCCGACTTAGGGCGCGAGCGGGTCTCCACCCGAGAGATCTAGGAACATAAGCTGGATATCATCGAGCAGCGAGGCAAAGAAACCGGCCTGCTGCACTGCATTCAGTGCCACAACGGGACGCTCAATCAACACATCGTCATCCAGGCTGAGAACCAGCGTGCCGAGCGATTGACCTTGAGTCACCGGTGCTTCAATGACGGGCAGCAGCTCGATTTCGGCTTTCAGCTGTTCGCGCGCGCCCCTTGGAACGGTCAACACCACGGCCTCGTCGAGACCCACCTCTAAGGTCTCATGGAGCCCTGACCAAACTCGCACCCGCTTCAGAGAAGCACCCGCCTGGTATAAGTTGACGGTTTCAAAATATCGAAACCCATAATTTAGGAGCTTTTGCGATTCAGCAGCGCGCGCTTGTTCGTCACGGGTCCCCATGACGACTGATATGAGGCGCGTGTCATCTTTCTCTGCGGAGGCCACCAAGCAGTACCCGGCCGCTTGCGTATGACCAGTCTTCACGCCATCGACTGTGTCGTCCCGCCACAACAAAGCATTGCGATTGGCCTGGCGAATATCGTTGTACGAGAAGTATTTTTCGGAATAGATCTTGTAATGCTGCGGAAAGCGCGCAATCAGCGACTGCGTTAATTTGGCTAAATCTTCAGCCGTCGTGTAGTGCATTTCATCGGGTAGTCCGGTGGCATTCATGAAATGAGTATTCGCCATCCCCAGCGCCTGGGCTGTTTGATTCATCAGCCCCGCAAACGCATCCTCATCGCCTGCAATATATTCGGCCATCGCCACGCTGGCATCGTTGCCCGATTGGATGATGATCCCACGAAGTAAATCCGAAACGCTGACTTCCGTGCCCTCTCGAATAAACATCCGAGAGCCTTCCATCCGCCAAGCCTTCACTGAGATGGGCACGCGATCGTCCAGCGTGATTCTGCCAGCCTCGATTTCGTCGGCAATGATATAGCTGGTCATGATTTTGGTCAGACTCGCGGGCGGCAAGCGCATGCTCTCGTTTTCACTCGCAAGCCGTTCACCTGTTGTCGCATCAATGAGAATGTAACTTTCTGAACCAATTTGCGGGGGTGCCGGAATGATTAACGGTGCTGAAGATGCGCTCGCAACCATCATCAATGCTACAACGGTGGCAAAACATCGGCGCTGCCAGTCCATGACACTTTTTTCCACTCGTCTATACTCGTATCGGTTCATTACGCTCGCCATTTTAGCTTGGGCTGCCGGACGACGCTAATCGACCAACACTCGCATGGGTTTCGTGATGCCCAGGTTATTCAATATTTTCTCTACGCGCTGCTCGAGCTCCGTATCCTGAATAGGACCAATCCACACTTTATGCAACACGAACTCGGTTGCCTCACTGGCCAATTCACGCAAGCCAACCTCCGCCAGTTCAGGCGGCAACGACTGTCCAATCATTTGGACCAACTCAAGCGCGGCGTCCTCGGAGCGAAAGGCACCCGCCTGAAGATAAACGCTGGGTTCGGTATCGATCTCGGGGAACTGATCCGGGTAGTTGAGTGCGTCCATTGCCTCAACCACGACAGGCGCAGTGCCCTGCTCAGAGAATCCAAGCGCTCTGGCTGCGGCCATCGATAAATCGATAATGCGATCATCATGAAATGGACCGCGATCGTTCACTCGCAAATCAATTTTTCGACCATTGTCTAAATTCGTCACTCGAACCATGGTGGGGATGGGCAACGTTTTGTGCGCAGCTGAGACTTGATACATGTCAAATCGTTCACCGTTCGATGTTTTTCTGCCATGAAACTTCTTGCCATACCACGAAGCGATTCCAACTTCGAGATAGCCGAGGCTCGAGGTTAAAACGCGGTAAGGTTCCCCATAAATCACATAATCATTGTTCCAAGGCTCTCGAGGTGTCCTGAGCGCTTGGGGATCTGCCTCGAGGACGGCGTTGCTCGAGCCATTCGAAGTCGCGCCTGACTCAGTCACCCTCGGGTTCAGTTCATGCTTCTGTTCGCTGGCGGGGAAGCCTGATTCACTCGCTGTTGACTCAGGGACCTGTGTCTCCAAGGCTGCTTCTCGAGTGCTGACATTTGAGGGAGCGACCCGCTGATCAGACCCAGTGGGGTTTCCTTCGCGCCCCTCTCCCGTGTCGCCGGAATTGCGCTTCGTCGTGTCGAGGAGGCGCTGATGCGGCAGCGCTGCTACGCCGTCATCAG
>JALRJG010000127.1 GCA_023261215.1 Pseudomonadales bacterium
CGTCTTTGCAAAAGATTTCGTACATAACCGCGATCAGGTCCGACGCTGCGCCTTCTTTCAATGAATAGAAGACCACTTGTGCCTCCCGCCTTGAGTCTACGACCTCTTCGTGACGCATTCTGGCAAGATGCTGAGATACCAGCGATTGGCTGATGCCCAGTTTTTCAGACAGCTCACCCACAGAGCGCTCCTGAAGCTTAAGTTCACACAAAATCATTAAGCGGTGCGGATGGCCCAGTAGTTTCATCATGTTGCTGGCGCGTTCAGCTGACGCTTGCATTACCTCTAAGTCCATAATCTTCTCTTTTTGGTTGTACGCCGATCGCTCTGTTTGATCGCAATCGCTGTCTGAGTCCTGCCTCGGCGTCTTAAGCGTTCTTTAGGTTGGCTCGAGCGGTTATCCTCAGGCTTGATTGTAGGGCACTCGAACTGAGGGGTTCACCACTGCCGAACAAAGCGGCTTATTTCCGTGTTAACTCCTGATTCTTCGTTGTCAGTCGAGCTTTGGTTTGCCAGTCTTAGAGCGCCATTCTTAAGCCCGTCCGCGTCGGTATCTTCTTCCTCCCCCAAAGTCGCCGTTTCCAACAACGGACTGACTCACTTTGTGCGGCCTCGTCCTCGGGATTTTGAGTCCTCTCAGAAATCGAGCTCGATCCAACAGCTGTTGACTTGTTGACTTTTGCGTCGCGCGCCGGCGATCTCGCTTTCTAATCAAACTCAGTGAACTTTCGAACTTTAATGAGTCAGTCCATGTCTGTTGCATGAGCAACCCAAAGAACAGGCCTTTTTCAGGGCGCTTTCCCAATCCTGTGGTCCGTTCGATCAAAAGGGTGACCAGAGGGTATACAAGAATTTCTTAATATACTAACATTCAGCGAAGCTTAACAGAACCCCGGCGTGGATCCTAGTGCTATGACGACCAAGGTCACCGATTTTAAGAGTAGTCAGTCTCCCGATTCTGGATCAAATCTGATGCCAAGACGCGCCTTGCTCACGGGTAGTTTAGGTTTAGCAGGGGGCGCGTTGGCTGCCGCAGGATTGAGTCCGCTGACCACCAGGGCGGAGGGGTTCATGCCACCCGAGGTGCCCCAATGGACGAAATCCTTGGGGCCCGGCGTCCTGACCCAGCCTTACGGTCAGCCATCAAAATTTGAATCACATGTTCAGAGAAGAACTGTTGAGTGGCTGACGGCGGATCGGATCGCCTCGATTTCCTTTACGCCCCTTGCTGATCTTAAAGGCATTATCACGCCAAGTGGCGTGATGTTTGAGCGCTATCATGCGGGCATTCCGCAAATTAACCCGGACCATCATCGACTGATGATTCACGGCTTGGTCAAGCGTCCGCTGATACTGACGATGGATGATCTGGCGCGCTTACCCTCTATAAGCATGATTCGATTCGTTGAATGCCCCGCCAATGGTGGCATGGAGTGGCGGGGCGCGCAGATGGATCGCGTACAGTTCACCCATGGGATGTTGGCATGCTGTGAGTGGACTGGCGTGCTGTTGTCCACGTTATTGGAGGAGGTGGGTGTCGATCCCTCCGCCAGTTGGATCCTGGCAGAAGGCGCCGACGGTGCGCATATGTCGCGGAGTATTCCGCTGGAGAAGGCGTTAGACGATGCCATCGTCGTTTATGGCCAAAACGGTGAGGCACTCCGGCCTGAGCAGGGGTATCCATTGCGGTTGGTGAATCCAGGCTGGGAGGGAAACACCTCCATCAAGTGGTTACGTCGATTGGAAGTGGGCGATCAACCCTGGTTTCATCGCGAGGAAACCTCAAAGTACACAGATCTCATGCCTGACGGAAGAGCGCGAGAGTTTTCTTTCGTGCAAGAATGCAATTCAGTGATTACCTCTCCTAGTCCAGAAAAACCCCTTAAGCAGAGGGGAAAGACGCATATTGAAGGTTTCGCCTGGTCCGGACGCGGGAAAATTAAGCACGTCGATGTCTCAAGGGATGGCGGGAAGACGTGGCAGGAAGCGCGCTTTACGTCGATGGTGTTACCCAAAGCGTTAACACGATTTGCGCTTGAACTGGATTGGCAGGGAGAACCGCTGCTTCTTCAGAGCCGCGCTGTGGATGAAACCGGGTATGTCCAACCGACCTATCATCAACTTCGAGATGTGCGTGGAACCAATAGCATTTACCACAAAAACGCGATTCACACGTGGAAGATTCACCAAGACGGGCGGGTTGAAAATGTCCAGTTTGTCTAGGCTTTGTGGCGTCGTCTGCCTTTGGATTATCAGTGGCTCGCTTGCGGCGGATGGTGATCGCACGGGGTATTTTGGCATAGGCGAAATCGCGACGCCCGATCAAATTTCAGGTTGGGATATTGATATTCGCCCCGATGGGCAAGGCCTGCCAGAGGGTGAAGGTTCCGTTGCTGATGGGGAATGGCTCTATGAGGCGCAATGCGCAGAATGCCATGGAAGCTTCGGCGAGGGGGTGGGTCGTTACCCTGTCCTGGCTGGGGGACAAGGAACCCTCTCAGATGGACGTCCAACACGAAGCGTCGGCAGTTATTGGGCGCATCTCAGCACGCTGTGGGACTACATCCATCGGGCCATGCCTTTTACGGCCCCTGAGTCACTTTCAGACGATGAGGTCTATGCGATCACGGCCTACGTGCTCTATTTAAATGATATTGTGGATGACGAGTTTGTGCTGTCGAAGGACTCCTTTTTGTCAGTGGAAATGCCCAATGCTCGGGGCTTCTATCGAGACGATCGCCCCGATGTCAGCAATGTACGGTGTATGCAGGACTGTCTTGTTGGGGCGTTGGTGGTTCATTCAAGCGTCATGGGATTCAGCTCGCAGCAGGCTGATGTACTCGAGCCGGAATCGGAGATGAGCGCCGAGAGTGAGCGATTGGCCAAGGCGAAATCCACGGTCGAATCGCTTTGCGGTATCTGTCATACCAGCGGAATCGGCGGCGCGCCGATTGTGGGCGACTCCGCGGTATGGCAGCCTCGATTGGAGAAAGGATTGGATTCTCTGATCGATAACGCGATTCAAGGCTACATCGGAGATGCAGGCGTCATGCCTGCGAAGGGCGGTTTCGCACATCTTTCGGACGAAGACGTTTCGAGCGCTGTCGAGTACATGGTGGATCAGAGTCGATGATGAGACGAGTGGCCGTCGGAAGGCGCAAGGTGACGCAACTTAGAAGATATGGCTTGTGGGCTTTGGTCTTCATGTCGCCGTTAGTGGGCGCCGAGCCTTCAGCTCAGGATCAAATTAGAGAAGGTCGAGTCATCGCTTGGGATCGAAATGCCGGCAATTGTTTGTCCTGTCATTGGATGCCGGAATCCGAGTTGCCAGGCAATATCGGCCCGCCTCTGATTCAGATGCAATTTCGATTCCAAGATCGAGCGTCGCTTAGACGGCAAATTTGGGATCCCACCGAAGCCAATCCCGACACAGTGATGCCGCCTTACGGGAAGCATGGCATCTTGACCGACCACCAAATTGAACAAGTCATTGATTATCTCTATTCCATATAAGAAGCACGAAGAGGACAGAACATGATGAAACACTCTAGAAGGCGCTTCATGCGAGGCCTTAGTGTCGCGGTTGCTTTAGCTGCCCTTCCTGTGCGTCTGATGGCACGCGCCACAGACGCCTTTAGGGCGACGAAATTAGAGGATGCGAATAAAGCCTTATTTGGACAATTGCCCCTCGTTGAATCCGATGCTGTGAATTTAAAAATTCCCGCGATCGCTGAAAATGGCGCCGTGGTACCGGTGACGGTATCCACCGAATTAGAGGGCGTGCAGGCGATCTACATCATGATCGACGAAAACCCCAACCCATTGTCTGCCACCTTTGAGCTGGGTGCCTCAAGCCCCGCAGATGTATCAACCAGGGTCAAGATGGGTAAAAGTTCCATGGTGCGGGGGTTGGTGAAGACTCGAGACCAGGTTTTCTATGCGGCTCAGGAAGTGAAAGTCACGATTGGCGGTTGTGGCGGTTAGGGAGAAACACATGGCAGCAGATATAAAGTTGAGAGGCAAAATCAAGGATGGCGTTGCAGAAATAAAATCCCTGATGCCGCACCCAATGGAAACAGGAACCCGGCGAGAAGAATCCGGCGATGTGGTGCCTGCGCACTATATCGAAGAGGTGGTGTGCCAGCACAATGGGGAAAACGTCCTTCGCGCCGAGTGGGGCCCCTCGATCTCTAAGAATCCGTACTTCGCGTTTAGTGTGCGCAATGTCAGTCCGGGAGACATTATCAGTGTGCGTTGGACAGATAACCTCGGCGAATCAGGATCTGGGGAATTGGTGCTCAAGTGAGAACGCCTTGTAAGCGTTCGCTTTTACTCGTGGCGGTTCTCTTACCGCCTTTCGCGCTCGCCAGCCCAGAGGAGGATTTAGCGGCTTTCCGCGCATTTTATGAAAGTCGGTTTCCAGACATCGAACTTGCGGATCACGCTGACGGCGCTTACGCACTCGACGAAGCGAAGAGGGCGCAATGGCTTGAAATGGAAGATTTTCCGCCCTACGAGTTTGCTGTTGATGAGGGCGAGGCGTTGTTCGAGATGCCCTTCGCTGACGGTGAGAGCTACGCGTCTTGCTTTCAAAACGAGGGGCAGGGGATTAAACACCTGTATCCCCTGTTTGATGAAGTGGCAGGCGAGGTGGTGACGTTAGAACTTGCGCTTAACCGGTGTCGCGAGGCGCACGGAGAGGCGCCACTGGACTACGAGGGAGAGGAAATCGCAGCGCTGATGGCTTACATGGCTTATACATCACGAGGTCAGACGTACGACATCAAAGTTCCTGAGGCAGGCCTCGGTGCGTACGAAGCGGGCAAGCAGTTTTTCTACGAAAGGCGAGGTCAGCTGAATTTTGCGTGTTCTAGTTGTCATCTTCAGTCAGGTGGCGGCATGTTGAGGGCTGAAATCTTGAGTGCGTCGGTGGGTCATGCCACGCACTGGCCAACCTATCGCTTTAAATGGGAGCGAGTCGGTACGCTGCATGACCGGTTCATCGAGTGCAATGAGCAAGTAGGCGCGCAAGGGTTAGCCCCGCAAAGCGCTTCTTACCGCAATCTTGAATACTTTTTGACTTACATGAATAACGGGATGGTCCTGAATGGGCCGGCAAGCCGGAAATGAGAGCGGGTCTTTGGAGGGTCTTGAAGATCGGCTTATTGGGTTCCGCAGCGGCTGCTCTGTTTGTCTCGAGTTTCATCTGGGGGACAGTGATGGCGGATGATTTGAGTGGGGTGGCGATCGAAGACCTCAT
>JALRJG010000128.1 GCA_023261215.1 Pseudomonadales bacterium
CCGCGAAGAACTGAGCCTCACCGCCTCTGCCGGTGTTGCCCCGGTCAAGTTTCTTGCCAAAATTTGTAGCGATGAAAACAAGCCCGATGGTCAATTTGTGATCACCCCCGCTGAGGTCGACGGGTTCACTGCCGCCCTCCCGCTCCGAAAAATACCCGGTGTCGGCAAGGTGAGTGCGGAGAAGCTCGCCAAACTCGGGCTCAAAACCTGCCAAGATGTGCGCGACTTTGGCGAGGCCCCTTTGGTTAAAGCCTTTGGCAAATTTGGTCGAGGGCTTTATCAGCGCGCTTTAGGCCGCGACGCACGGCAAATTGTCACCGAGTGGGTCCGAAAGTCTGTGAGCGCCGAACGCACGTTAGTTGCCGACTACGCGCGCCCAGAAGAGGGTGAAGATCTCCTCATGAAACTGGTCACAGAGGTCACTGAACGTTACGCACCCTATCAAGCTCGTGGCATTCGAAGTTTGCAGGTCAAGCTCAAGTTCAGTGACTTTTCTCAGACCACCATGGAACGGAAGTCAGATCATGTTGACCTAGAACTCGCCAAACAGCTCATGACAGACGCTTGGGCAAGGGGTCAGGGCAAATCCGTTCGATTGATTGGCCTGGGTGTTCACCTCCTCGACCCAGATCCACTGGCGGATCAACAACTTACTTTGTTCGACGCAGAATGAGCCTATCCAAATAGCGGTCCATATGGGTCTCGCGCGCAGCGAGCACCGCACCATCAAACTGACTGAACCATCATTCGAAACGCTTACGAGCGTACAAAGTACGTTAGCCTCGCTGATCTTAACCGCTGGCTACTCCGGGACAATTTCAATTGGACGTGAAAATCTTGCCTGGGTTGAGAATGCCCTTGGGGTCGAGGCTGGCCTTAATCCGCTGCATCACTTCTATTTCGTCTGCAGAGCGTGTCAGTGACAAATAAGCCTTCTTCTGCACCCCTACGCCATGCTCAGCGCTGATGGACCCGCCCCGGGATTCGAGACCGGCATAAACGACTCGCTCAACCTCTGCTTTGGCGCCTTTATCCCCCACCCCAACCACAACATGTAGATTGCCATCCCCCAAATGGCCAAAGACCATGCATTTATTCTCGGGCCATCGAGCCGTGAGTGCCTCACGCATTTCCTCGACAGAGTCATTCATGAGGTTAAGTGGCACGCTGATATCAAAGGCAATGACTGGGCGAAATTGGGCCACTTGGTTGACATCGTCACGAATCGCCCACATGGCGTCGCGTTCCGACTGACTCTGCGCAATCGCCCCATCAACCACCACGCCCTCCTCCATCAGCTCAGATAGCACGGCCAAAAAGCGTTCACTATCGGCGGCCTCATCACCACCCAATGCTTCCACTAAAATGTAGAATCCATGCCCATGCGCGACCGGGGGTTGGCCTGCTGCAGGGGGTTTCGTGACCAGTTCGTAGTAGTCAGACCACAGAACCTCAAAGGCACTCAGCGACCCACCAAGCCCTGAGTCCAAACGATTCAACAGGGTCGTGACTTCATCAAACGTCGACGTCGCAAGGAAGGCCATGTTCTGACTCCGCGGTTCTGGCCGCAGCCGAAGCACAAGCCGAGTCACAATCCCCAAGGTCCCTTCTGAGCCAATAAAGAGCTGCTTCAGGTCATACCCTGTGTTGTTCTTGATGATCTTGTTCATGGACGAGAGCACAGTGCCGTCAGCCAAGACCACTTCCATACCCAGGATTTGATCTCGCATCATGCCGTAACGAATCACGCGATTACCGCCGGCATTGGTGGCCACATTGCCGCCGATGGTGGCCGATCCTCGCGCACCGATATCCAAGGGAAACAGCATGCCCTCGGCTTCGGCGGCCTCTTGCACCACTTGAAGTGGCACCCCGGCCTGAACAGTCATGGTCCGACTGGCAACGTCGATTTCTTCAATTTTGTTCATGCGTTCAAGCGAGATGGCGACTTCTTGACCGCTCGCCGTCGTGGCCTCCACCAGCCCAGTCAGGCCGCCATAAGGCACCACCGCTTGACCCGCGTCATTACAGAGTTTGAGGGCTGCCGCGACTTGCTCTGTCGATTCAGGACGGATCAAAAGATTGGGATGACCATGCGGTATCAGACGCTCTGCAAGGGCGTCGCCTTGCAATAGCCCCTTAACGCCCAGCACTGCCTCAAGTTTTTCGCTCAACATTTAACTGCTCCCGACGCTTGGACCTATGACTCCATCATCCAATGTTGAGACCAGTGTGTCGACTAGAAAACCAGCGCTGCCACCTCATCGAACTGGCTAACAAAATGCACGCTCAGACCCGGCTTCAGGTAGTCGGGCATTTCGTCAAAATCTCGTCGATTCGCTTCGGGCAAGAGCACGGTTTTGATCCCTGCACGTTTCGCAGCAATGACTTTTTCGCGAATACCCCCCACAGGCAGGACGCGGCCAGTCAACGTCAGCTCACCCGTCATGGCGATGTGTTTTTTCATGGTCCGGTTCGTCGCCAGTGAGACCAAAGCCGTTGCCATTGTGATGCCAGCGCTGGGGCCATCTTTTGGGGTGGCACCTTCCGGCACATGTAAGTGGATAAACGCTTCATCGAAAAACCCGGGTTCGATGCCGAAGGCGCCCGCCGCGCCAGCCACATAGCTATAGGCGATTTGCGCAGATTCCTGCATCACGCTGCCCAACTGCCCTGTCTGCTTGAATCCTCGACCCTGGCCCGGAACGCGAGTCGCCTCGATGCTCAGGGTGGTGCCGCCAAGCGCCGTCCAAGCCAGACCGTTGACGACGCCCATCCCCTGCTGAGGGACCTGTTTTTGAAAAATCGGCGCACCCAACCACTTAGTGAGCAGCCCCTGATCAATCAGCAAACGGTCGATACCTTGTTCTAAGAACTGGACCACCGCTTTACGAACCAACCGGCCGAGCAGCTGATCTAATACGCGGACCCCCGCTTCCCTTGCATAGCCGTCAATGAGTCTTCGAAGCACCGCGTCACTCAGCTTTAGCTGTGCCTTTTTAAGGCCTGCTTTGCCAAGCTGCTTGGGCCAAAGGTGGTGCTTTGCAATCGCGACCTTTTCTTCTGTGAGATACCCCGCCAAGCGAATGGTTTCCATCCGATCGAGCAGAGGCCCTGGTATCGTATCTAACTGATTCGCGGTACAAACGAACAGCACTTTCGATAGGTCGACTCGGACGTCTAAATAATGGTCCAAGAACGCCTCATTCTGCTCAGGATCTAAAACCTCTAATAACGCTGATGCTGGGTCTCCCTGAAATGAGGCGCCAATTTTGTCGATTTCATCGAGCATGATCACAGGGTTCTCTACTTCTACATCTTTCAATGCCTGCACAAATTTACCAGGTAAAGCACCAATGTAAGTACGACGGTGACCTTTGATCTCGGACTCATCACGCATACCGCCTAAACTAAAGCGATAGAACTGACGATTTAATGCCTCGGCAATGGATTTACCAATGGAGGTTTTACCCACCCCTGGCGGCCCCACCAATAGCATAATAGAGCCCCCCATTTCTTGACGATGGGCTCCTAATGCGAGGAATTCAACAATGCGATCTTTGACATCGCCAAGCCCAGCGTGATGTTGTTCCAGCACTTCACGAGCCTTGTTGATATCTAGGTTATCTTTGGAATGTACGCCCCAAGGAATGGACGTCGCCCAATCTAGATAATTACGTGTCACGCCATATTCAGGAGAACCGGACTCTAAGATGCTGAGCTTATGCAACTCTTCGTCAATTTTTTTCATGGCCGCTTCTGGCACCGTTTTACCAGCTAGACGCTCTTCAAACATTTCCACATCAGAAGTACGATCATCCTTCGAAATGCCCAACTCTTTTTGAATCACTTTGAGCTGTTCTTTCAAGAAGAACTCACGCTGATGTTTACTAATCTTGTCGTTTACTTCCGCGCTAATCTCTTTCTGCAGACGGGCGATTTCTAACTCTTTTCGCAGTAAGGTCAATGCCGAATTTAAACGAGGAATGATCGGTAAAGTGGCCAACACATCGTAAAGCTCATGCGGGTCAGCAGATGTAATCGAAGCCGCAAAATCGGCTAATAAGCCCGGCTCATTAAAAGAGAAACGACCTAGGTATTGGCGCAAGTCTTCACTGAACAGTGGATTTAAGCGAATCAGCTCTTTGATCGCATCCAGAATCGCAATCGAATAAGCCTTAGACTCATCATCACGCACGGTCGAATCACTGATGTAGCGCACGCGCGCGCGGTAAGGCGCTTCGGTGCTAAGCCATTCAACCACCTCAATACGTTTCAAGCCTTGGGCTAAGAAGGTAATTTTTTCGTCCGTTTTCTCGGCTCGATGAGTTTTCGCCACACAACCAACGTGAGAAAACGTTTCGACTTTCGGCGCACCTGGACCAAGGCGTTCCGCATAGATCAAGCCCACCACCGCCTGCGGCTGATCGGCAATGTATTCTAAAGTGTCTTCCCATGGCTCTGCATCCACCATCACTGGCTGAACTTGAGCAGGAAAGAATGGTCGGCTAGACACCGGCAAAATGTAAAGGGTGTCAGGAAGGACATCATCAGGTAAAGCGAGTGCACGCGGGTCACTAATGGACACTTCATCGGTATCAACAACATTATCTTCAGATGGATCTAAATACTTTTCGTCGTCACTCATAGTTTCTATCTCTCTTGGAACCGTTCAAAAAACGGTTAAGGAACAATAAAAACTTATGTAGTGACGTTTGAAAAAATTACAATCCACAAAATGCGGCTGCATCATCTCTCCTTGATATTTGCATTACCCGAGGCTTATTTGAGGTTAGCCTCGTAACGCTAGGAAAGCCCCTGCTCCCACCATAATGCTACCCGCGCCTTGATTCATGCGTTTCATAGCACGATCTGACTTCATCAAACGACGGGCTTGAGAAGCACTGTAAGAGATCAAGGTCAAACCCAACATTAGCGCCACAAACGCTAGCAATGCCGCAAGCACTATGTCATGACCTTGCAACACCGTAACGTCCATAAAAGTCGGCAAGAAGGCAATATAAAACAGCACAACCTTGGGGTTAGAAGAAGAAATCAGAAAGCCTTGTAACGCGGCTCCCCAACCTTGCTTACGGGTGTTTTCCGTCACTTGTCCAGATTCAATAGAAACCGGTGCGGTCCACATTTTCCAACCAAGGTACAACAAGTAAGCCGCACCAATGTAACGAATGGCGATAAATACCA
>JALRJG010000129.1 GCA_023261215.1 Pseudomonadales bacterium
CGGCATGAGCGAACTCCTCCTACTTGACGCGCCCGAAGGCCCGATGGCGGAGCCGCTTCGAATCATTCATGAGGCTGGTACTCATCTGAATGAAACCGTCTCTTTGATGCTCGCCTTTCTAGAAATCAGGGGCCTGGGCGAACGAAAAGAATCGTTTCGAGCGGTCCATTTCAGAACGTACGTGGCGGAACTGATTGCGGGGCGCTCAAACGGCGTCCTGCCAGAGCATGCAGAACTGGATCTGAACTCAATCGAATACCTTGGCGTTGACGTCGATGCGTTGACGCAAATACTCGAACCTATCGTAGACAACGCGCTCAAGTTTGATCCTTCGCATCAACTGAGGCTTTCGGCTCACAGCATCGATTTTGATGGAGATCCGGGACTTCGAGTCAAAATATCTGATCAGGGCCCTGGCATTGCAGCGGACATTCATGACTCGTTGTTTGAACCCTTCATCCACGGCCAAATCGTTGACCACCAACTCCCCACAGGACGAGGACTCGGTCTCGCACTGGCAAAAACGATCGCCGACAGCTTGGGTTGGCGTCTCTCCTTCGACCCCCTGGCACGACCGGGAGCCACTTTTATACTTGAAATGAGAGTGATGCCGCCCAACTGATGGCGGATCCAAGGGATGCACACCCGTAAACTGGACCCTGCCTGAATTGCGGTGACTTGGCGAACGCGCTATAACACGGCGTTCGCTAAGGGTATCTCACCGTGTCTCAACCCGACGCCGCTCGCTGGGCGATGTATCGTTCATTGATCATCCCTGTTTACGCCCCGTCATTTCTGATGTCCGCCTGCCAAGGCGGTCTCCTGATGATATTGCCGCTTTATGCCATGGATCTTGGTCAGTCCGAAGCGATGGCTGCCAGCGTTTTGGCTGCTCGTGGACTCGGCAACATGCTGGCAGACCTTCCAGCGGGCGCGGCCACCGCGCGCTGGGGCGATCGACTGGTCATGCAAGGCGGCATTGCGATCATGGTCGTCGCCACACTGGTCGCGGGACTGTTCGAGCATCCGGGATTGTTAATGTTGTGCGCAACGGGGATCGGGTTTGCAATGGCAACCTGGCTACTCGCCCGATTGGCACTGGTCGGCGACCTCGTCGCAAGTCGATTCCGTGGGCAAGCCCTGTCGACCATGGCGGGTTTGCAGCGGGTGGGCCATTTCATCGGACCCGCGCTCGTTGGCCTCAGCATCGAATCGCTCGGCTACGGAGAAACCTTCTTGATTCTCGCCAGTGCACTGTCTCTGACCCTCGTCTTCGTTAACGTGAGTCAGCGGAGACAGAAAGCAAATGCGACCAATGCATCAAAGGACTCAGCGCACATCATTGACGATTTTCAAACCCGGCAGGCCGGGCGAGCTGAGGCCAAATTGAGCTACCCTACTCTCGCGCTGCGGCACCGACGTATCTGGCTAACGGCAGGGCAAGTGGTGATGTTGTTGACCCTACTCCGAAGTGCACGAACGTTGTTGATCCCGATTTGGGGGGTCCATCTTGGGCTCAGCGCCGGCGAGATTGGCCTGATTCTCAGCCTCGCTGCCGGCGTCGACATGCTGATGTTCCCCATTGCGGGGATTGTTATGGATCATTTTGGCCGGCGCTGGTCCGCGACGGTCTGTCTGCTGCTGCTGAGTGTGGGGCTTGCACTCGTACCCTTGGCCGATTCGACCTTCTTCTTCGCGCTCTCGGCGATGGTGGCTGGCGTGGGTAACGGATTGGGAAGCGGGATCAACATGACCTTAGGCACTGACTTCGCGCCTGAACAGGACCGTGGTCGGTTCCTGGGTATCTGGCGACTCATAGGTGACTCGGGTTCTCTGGCAGGGCCCACCGCGATTGGCTTTCTCGCCACCGCATGGAGCCTCAAATCAGCCATGCTACTGGTCGCTGCATGCGGCCCTTGGGCCGTAACCTTGCTCTGGTTGACGGTCCCTGAGACCCTCCAAAAGTCCACACAGCCCAGAACACGAGTCGCCTGATATGAATATTCGCCCACTTTACGCGTACTTCACGGCCACAGGCAGTTGGTTTCTTGCGTTTGGGCTTCAAAGCGTGCTTTTCGCCTACCTTGTGACGCTGGTGCTCAATGAATCGGCTGAAAAAGTCGGGTTTGCTCAAATGGCCTACCTGCTACCCGGGACCCTATTCATTTTGCTTGGTGGCAGTGTTGCGGATCATTACGGTGGGCGACGTGTCGCACTCATTGGCCAGGCCCTCGCCGCCACGCTCGCGCTATGCCTAGCCATCACCATGTGGTTCACAGATCTCACTTACACGCTGTTTGTTCTGTTTGCGATTGCCATGGGGTGTGCCCAAGCGATCGTAACACCGGCGAGAGATGGCTTACTGCCGCTGGTCGCCGAGGGGCAAATTCAGCGGCGGGTGGTCCAGGCCAGCATGATCCAATTCGGGACCCAGATGGTTGGTTTGCTTCTCGCTTCTCTCACCGACGGCTTAGGTGCGATCGTCATGCTTGCCGGCCAATCGGCTATTTTGTCGCTGGGCGTGATCGCGTATTCAAAGCTTTCGCTGCCGACAAAGCCCGCCGCAGCACTCGAAATCAGCGTCGCAAAACAACTGCGATTCATGGTCGTTGAAGGGCTTAAAAGTGTTTTGAGGTCGCCGCCCATGCGCATGGTGGTCATGCAAAATGTCGCGATGGCCCTGTTCTTTATGGGCTCTTACATCGTCACGATGCCGCTTCTTATAAGGGAGGTCTACGGCGGCAATGCGGAATCCCTATCCTGGGTGAATGCAGCTAATTCCTTAGGATTGTTCATAGCAATCCTCATTTTGCTTCGCTACGGCGACATCAAACGCCAGGGTCGCGCGTTGGTGCTCTCGCAGGGCATAGGTGCGCTGATCCTCGCCTTAGCAGGCTTCAATTGGGGATTTGAAATCCTCGTCATCACGCTCTTTTTCTGGGGAACTTGTGGCGGGGTCGCCATGACCATGTCGCGAACCATCATGCAAGAACATGCACCTGAAGATCAGAGAGGCCGAATGATGGCGTTTTATGCCTTTTCGTTCATGGGCGCTGGCCCGCTTGGCGCGCTCCTGAGCGGCTACCTGGTCACCTGGTTCGGGCCTTTGGCGGCCCTACAATTGAGTTCAGTGGCCATGTTTATCGTGTCGATCATCGTCTTTATCGAAGGCCACCTTTGGAACCTGGGTCGTACACCTAGATCTTCGATCCATCCGAACGATCACTGACTTTGAATCAGAATGACCTTCAGACATGCGTTAACGCGGTGGCAGACCTGCTGCTACAGGGATCGGTGGTTGCACTCACCGGCGCAGGCATCAGTCAATCTGCGGGTATTCCTACCTACAGAAACGAACGAGGTGAATGGCTAGGCAGCGACCCCATGACCCATCAAGCGTTCATGCGCGACCCGCTTGCGCGCCAACGCTACTGGGCCCGAAGCGCAAGGGGCTACCCGCTCATGGGCAGAGCATTGCCCACCGATTCGCACCGCTTGCTGGCACGGCTCCAGCAAAAGGGGTTGGTTTCGGCCTGCATCACCCAAAATGTCGACGCGCTCCACGAACGGTCAGGCCATCAGGGCGTGCTGCATTTGCACGGCGCCATTGAAGACGTCATCTGTTTAGATTGCGGTCACAAAAGCTCGAGGCGAAACCTTCAACAGCAACTTGAAGACCTGAACCCGGATCTTAAAACCCGCCAGCAAGAGGACTCTGGCGCTCGTCCTGACGGGGATGTCGATTTAGATGAGGCGATGATCCGAGGCTTCAAAGTACCCTCCTGCGCCCGATGCGACGGCACGCTCAAACCGGACGTGGTCTTCTTCGGTGGCAATTTATCTCAGGCGGTCAAAGAGGCAGCAATTGACGCGATCGAGAGATCCTCTGCCCTGCTCGTGATCGGTAGTTCACTGCAAGTCTTTTCTGGGTTTCGCTTGAGCCGGCGAGCGGTCGAACTGGGCCGACCACTCGTCTTAATCAACCCCGGGGAATCTCGAGCCGACGCCATCGCAACGCATCGCATCGCCGAGCGCTCAGACTGGGTTCTGAGAACCCTCGTTCAGCGGCTCGAGCACCCTGCGGAGCGTCACGTCTAAGGGTTCGAGCGAAAACCCGAGTGCATTCAGAAGTGGCCCATTATCAATGACATCGTCATGATCTAAAACGCCCAGCATCGACGGACTGACCGGCGGTGTGGGCAAGAGCCATGCAAGCACAGCGGTGACCGCAAAGCCAAGTGAGATGGGCAAATTCAAAACGAGCGGCGACCCGCCCATTAGAGCGCCCGCTCGCTGGATAAGCTGGCGACGAGATAAGGTCTCTGGACCGCCCAGGCTAAAAACGCCTTGCAGTTTCTGTTCGATGATGGATTCAATGACCTTGATGACATCCGTCGCGGCGATCGGTTGCTCGAGACTTTCGACTCGAAACGAAAAAACCCATCGAGCCGACCCTTTGCGCATCAGCGCCCCACTTGCGTAATCATCACGGCCGAGAATCATCGGTAAGCGTATGATTGCAACCTCTCGCCCTGAGTTTAGGAGCCGGTCATCCGCCGCGCCCCTTGAAGCAAAACAGAGATTTGAGGCCCCAGCGTCAGCACCTGCGATGCTCAGCGACACCATCTGACCAATCTCAACCTTTTGACTGAGGGTGACCAAAAAGTCAGACACCGCTTCATGCGCAGCGTAATAATCTGAGGCTGTCTTGCCCTTGATCGTCCCTGTGAGCCCAATTAACGCATCCCATGCACCGGGCCAACGGTCAGCGATGTGCTGAGCGGCGAGCCCAGGATCCTGATAATCGATGCAAAGCACCTCACATGGCAGATGTTTCAAAGCACTGGCAGCCGATTCGGACCTCACCAGGGCCAGGATTTCGTGCTCACGCCCGAGGGCGTTCACAATTTGCCGACCAAGATGGCCATTAGCGCCCGTGATCAGCCATCTCACCTTGAGGTCACTCGATACAAAACATAATGTTCCGGCACAGAGGGCGCAGGATTCGGTCGACTCATTTTTTGCCATCGCGCCTGCCAAGCAGCATTCATCTCATCGCCATCGACCACCTGCTCGAAGAGGACCGGATAAATCGTTTCCTGCACACGCACGCGGACTCGAGGATCTTCCGCGAGATATCGCGACCAAATTTTTTCAGCACAATTC
>JALRJG010000012.1 GCA_023261215.1 Pseudomonadales bacterium
CCTCGAAGATATCGCCACCCTCGCCAACCAACCTGCATTTAAGGATCGATGTCGCTTCGAGGCTTTCTCACCTGAACAGATCACGCTATTGATTGCTCTGATCAAGGAGATCCTAAAAGACTTCCCTGATATTTCACCGCATGCCATCGTGGGTCACGCCGATATCGCACCGAGCAGAAAAATCGACCCAGGCCCGCTGTTCCCTTGGCGACAGCTGTATAGCGAGGGCATCGGCGCGTGGTTTGATGAAACACGAGTCCAAGCCCTCATCCCTTGGCTTGAGACCAATCCAATCCCGTTGGAAACGCAGCAACGCCTTCTGAATCATTATGGGTACGATCTGGACGTGACCGGCGCTGAGGACACACAATCGCAGCTCGCTGTGCGCGCCTTCCAAATGCACTTTCGTCCAAGTGACTACTCAGGATTCTTCGACCTCGAAACCCTTGCTCGACTGATCTCTCTGATCGAACGTTATCGGCCCGAGGGTCTGACATTCATCGATAATTTGCCAGAGGCGACCGCTCGGCAGCCCACTCTACCTTAAGGGTTCAACTCGCCAACGCCTTGAGCGTATACAAAACGCGGGCGCCGTTAAACTTGCTCAACTCGTTCACCCAAGGCACGTGCTCGATCAAGCCGACTGGCTTCATCGCCAGGCAAATGACGCCACGCCAGCGTCAACAACACGAAGGTGATGACGAATATCCCCATAGCACTGGTCATGGCCAGCTGTAACGATGATGCCGAATCCATGCCGTCTGCAGAAAACATATCTGACAACTGGCCGATGAAATAAGGGCCCATCGCCAAACCCACCATCGTATTCACCAGAATGTAGTAGGCACTGGCCACTGCTCGCATCCTCGGCATCACCAAATCACTGGCAGTTGAGGGCGGGATGCCAGGCCATGCGGCACTGAATAAGTGATGGAAGAAATTCAGTGCAAACGCCCACATTAGGCTTTCTGTGTAGACCATCCAATAGACAAGCGGCGCCGTTCCGAAGATTGCAAGGTAGCCAACGATTAGACGTCCCGCGGGATGCTTTGTTTTGGCCCAATCGCCGATGACCCCGCCGAGGGTCACCCCGATCAGACCACCAACCGCCGCGCCAAGCCCGATATACATACCCACTTCAGCAGCATTGGTATCGTGGAGTCGCAACATCAGCGGTGCGGTCCAATAACCGATCCCGTAAGTCACAAACGCGATGGAGGGAAACGCGACGAGCGTGTAAATCAGCCCTTTGGACTTAAACATCATGGCGTAAGTTGCAGGATCTCGAGCCCGAAGGGCTTGCACCCAAGACACCGTGACATACACCCCTAAACCGATGGCTATCCACTGCGGAATATTACCCGTGACAAGAACAAGGGCATACGCTACCAGCGCAATCACACCGCCGGCCAAGAGATTCTTGGGCAAACTGGCGCCTAACTTTTTCAATCCAAAGAGATTGATAATCGGCAGCATCGCGGCAAGCTCAGTGCCCAGCACTCGAAACGGGGTGGGGTGCACTTCACTGAGTAGGCCTTCGCTCTGACCCCGCCTTGGTTCCTTCAACGTCCACACCCAGAAAGACATCAAAATGCCTGGAATACCCACCGCCAAAAAGGCGGCCTGCCACCCTTTGATGCCCATGGGGGCCTCCACTGGCGTGAGGTACGTCGAATCCCAGGTTTCCATCACGAAGCCTCCCAGGAAGAGGCCAATACCACCCCCGATGTAAACGCCCGAAGAATAAATGGCGAGCACGGTTGCCCTGACCTTGGGGGCGTAATAGTCGGACAGCATCGAGAACGCGGCTGGCGAGGCACTGGCCTCTCCAACGCCAACGCCAATTCGGAATAACGCCAACTGCGGAAATGACTTGGCGAACCCCGACAATGCGGTCATGGCACTCCAAAACATGAGCCCCACGCTGATCAAGTTTTTCCGGACATAGACATCGGCGAATCGAGCCAGCGGAATCCCAAACACCGCGTAAAACACCGCAAAAACGGTGCCGTACAAAAAGCCCATTTCTGCATCCGAAACGCCCAGATCCTTCTGAATCTCTTGAGACAGGATCGAGAGAATATTTCGGTCAATGAAATTGAAGACATACATAATCACCAAGACGGCCAGCACATAGTGTGCGTAGGCGCCACCGGTTTTGATCGGCGCAGCGGAGGGCTGCGACTCTGTCGACTGAGACATAGAGGGGTTCCTTAGCTTTGGATCGAGCTTACAGAGTTCTCGCAGTGCAGGCGAACGGCGATCCATAGGACACCGGTCGCCATACACCCTCACGGTCTACAGGAGGCTCAGTCACCCTTGATCAGGCACGACCTGCCCCCAAGCACAACGTCGCCTCGACAGATCGGGGGCCGTCACGGCACAATCTTTGCCATCTGCCCCAAGCACACTCGAACACTCGATATTGGACGACCCTATGCACTTTTCACTTTCAAGATCACTTCTCACGCTGCTACTCATTGCTGACGTCCCCTTTTTGATGGGATCTGAGGTGAGGTCACTAGACCCGGTTCAACTTCTCAGCGACTTTATGGAAGTCGACACCATCAACCCACCGGGCAATGAATCCAACGCGGTGGCTTTCTACGCAGCCCTCTTCGACGACTTAGGCATTCAGTACGAATCCGGGGAGTCCGCGCCAGGGCGCGGCAACATATGGGCAAGACTGCCTGGAGGCCAGTTGCCAGGGCTCATGCTCTTGCAACACACCGATGTGGTGCCTGCCGACGATCGTTACTGGGATACGCCAGCCCTTAAGTCCGTTGAGAGAGATGGCTATCTCTTTGGACGGGGCGCAATCGATATGAAGGGGACTGGCATCGCGCAATTCATGGCGTTCGTCACCCTCGCTCAGAGCAAAACGCCCCTTGCTCGAGATGTGGTGTTTATGGCCACGGCCGACGAAGAAGCAGGCGGCTACTTTGGCGCAGATTGGGTTATCAAACAGCACCCAGAGGCATTTCAAGGGATTGGCTTTGTTTTAAATGAAGGGGGAAGCGGGAATCTCCGGGGTGATCAGAAAATTTTTAGTATCGAGGTCACTCAAAAAGTTCCGGTCTGGCTTGCGTTGTCCGCAGAAGACATCCCCGGCCACGGATCCTATCCCAGACCGACCTCCAGCGTGACTCGCGTCATTGACGCCCTATCACAACTTCGAGGTCAGCCCTTCCCGATCCGAGTGATCCCAGAGGTTGATCGATATTTCAAAGCGCTCGCCGCCACCTTACCCGCACCGTTCAATAACGCCTTCTTGGATATCGAAACCGCGGTGCAGTCGCCCGAGTTCGTGGCCAATCTCCATCAGGAGTACCCCGGCTACCACGCGCTTCTAAGAGACACTTGCTCCATCACCATGCTCACCGGGTCGAGCAAAATCAATGTTGTCCCTCCCACAGCGGAAGCGCAGATCGATTGCCGTATGTTGCCTGACCGTGGGGCAGATGCCTTCATCGAGGACGTTGCTGAACGCGTCGAAGGCACGGGCGTCAAGGTCACAAAAATCATGGCATTTTCGCCAGCCATTTCAGATTGGGATACGCCATTACTTGACACGATCCAAGCACAAATTCTCAAGCGGCATCCCGATGCGCGGTTTGCCAGCGCGGTCTCCACCGGGTTCACCGACAGCCATTTCACACGGGACTTAGGCATTCAAAGTTACGGCTTCAGCCCAATGCTTTATCTCGATGGTGAAACGAAAGGCGTGCATGGCAATAACGAAGCCGTTCACATCGGCCGTTACCGTCAAGCAGTCGACGACTATGTCGAGATCGTTGAGGCTTTCACACAGCTTTGATCCGAGACCCCTGCCGTGAGGCAAAAATATCACAACCCATTTGCGGCCATGGTTTTGCGGAGGGGTTTCAAGTAGCCTTTTCAGGATCATCTTGTTCGCATGAAGGAGAGCGGTATGTATACAGAATACAAAGTCGAAGTGATCGAAGAAGGCGCCTGCGGCACGATTTTTTTAGGA
Organism: Pseudomonadales bacterium; assembly: GCA_023261215.1. GTDB lineage: Bacteria > Pseudomonadota > Gammaproteobacteria > Pseudomonadales > Azotimanducaceae > UBA9926. The sequence goes on from JALRJG010000012.1 coordinate 3,995, forward strand.
TCCGCACGAATGCCGGTCAAGCGGCTCGAGGCGAAACTCAATGAGGCGGCCGCCGACGGCTGGCAAGTGGTCTTTCAAGTAATGGAAAGCCGACGATTCTGGCTCTTCTGGTCCAAAGAATCTGTGATCGTCACGTTTGGACGACCATGAAACGCCTCATATCAGCGAGTATCAAAGCCTACCAATCCACGGGGGGCGGGCGACGTTGGTTTGGTGTGATCTGCAATTTTGACCCCACGTGCTCTGAATATACGCTCCAAGCCATTGAACGCTACGGTGTTCTGCGCGGACTTAAGCTGGGGTTTGGACGGATTCGCCGCTGCAACGACCCCGACTTACCTCACCCTATCAAGGATCCTCTGAAATAATGTCCTGGACCCTCATTTTTAAATCTGAAGCGTTGGTTGAATTTGAAGAGGAGATACGAATCGCCCAGCGAGCACTCGACACTGACGCGCGCAAAGCATTTCTCAAGGCTTACCAAGCCAAATTCAAAGATCCCGACACCTACACCAGCCTCTGCTACGCCCTGGGCTTTGGTCTGCACCACCTCTATCTCGGACACTTCATCCTCGCTGCGATTGATTTGCTGGCAAGCGGGCTCTTCTGGTTCAGCGTCTATCTTTTTTTCACGGAAGATGTGGCCTTTGGCGTCTTTCCAATTCTTGTCGCTGGCTATAACGGACTCGATTTTCTCTTCTGCCTATTCTGGGGCGATCAAATCGTTCGCTATCACAACAGTCGTCTCGCGCGATCATTAATGCGCGATGGAACGCCTTCTGCCTGAAACAGCGGAAGGCCAGGCGTTGTTCGCAATGTCTGTGGGTTCGAATTCGTGAGCATTTGGACGCCGGGAGGTGCTCGGAAAACGTGAATTAGGCACGAGAACTAGCGATCAGACTTACACCGATACGTTGGCGCAGGTCATCGGCGCAATCGAAACCATCCCGCCGATTTACTCTCGCATGCCACAAATCGCTCGATTTACGACCAAGCGCAGGCCAACCATTGCGCTGCGACTGGCCTCGGGCCGATTGCCTGGCGTGAGTGAAAAGCGGCGATCTGATGAACACGCTCGCCAGTGAAAGGTTGGGTGCTCAGTTGCGCAGTGACTCATCAAAAGCAACCACAAAGTCCATATTGCCGAAGAGATCACCCCGTACCTCATACATCAAGCGAATTTCAGGCTTGATCGACCCCTGATTAATGAGCACGCGATCTTCGCTCATAAAGTACCCAAGATTGTTCAGCTTGAACTGCTTAACGAGGCGTTCACGTAGAGCATCGAAATCGGAATGATCGACGGTCCGATCTGCAAGCACGTCCTCACAGACTGATACTGCGGTCCAATGGTCCGTGTAGACCGGGAGCACGCGAGAGACCAGCGTAACAATCGAGGCGATGACAGCAAGCCAAATGATAATGTCCCATACGGACACGCCCCGCGCCTTAAGGCCAAAGGTCCCTTTCATCCCTGCGCTCCTCACTTCGTGATAACTCATCTGTATTCAGGCTGGCCGACCCTGCTCTTTTTTGCCACACCCTGGCCCTAAAACTCAACCAAAGCGTCCGCTCGTTTTCTAAGCAAACCCTTAAGCTAACCACTGATCTGGTCAAGACTGGGCGAACCCGATAGGATCCCATGAGTTCTATACCCAAGGAGTCGGGATGAGCCAAGCCATCATTGAGTCTGCACTTGAACAGTTGATCGAAACCGGTGGCGATCTAGGCCAAGACTGTTTCGCGCGGTTTTTTCAACGTTCCGAAGAAGGCCGAGGCTTAATGGAACATATGGATGACGTCCATAGAGGCAAAATGATGGCCGAGATTTATCGGTTGATGCTGACCCCGGATCTGGTGACCGAAACGGATTATCTAAACTGGGAAAGCAAAAACCATCAAACAGCTTACTTTGTTCCCAAATCCCTTTACCCCATCTTTATGGATGCCTTTATGGAATCGATATCGGCCTCTTTAGGTACTGCTTGGACCGGTGCAGTCGCCGAGGCATTCCAAGCCCAATGCGATCGCATCGTTCGAGAGATTCAAACTCGCTACACGGACTGAAACCGCGCGGGACCGCGCTTTCATCGGCTGTCTTCTGCAGTGAGGACTATAAGGCCAGAGGCTTACTTTGACCGTGCCGGCCTTTGATAGCATAGTCGGCCTTTTCACGGAGATTCATCATGAGCAGACTGTGGTCACCTCTATGCGAGCAGCTAGGCATCGACACGCCGATATTTGGCTTCGCCCACGATGTGGCCACCGTCGCCGCGATCAGTCGTGCCGGGGGCTACGGTGTTTATGGCGCGACGCGTAGGTTTCCTGAAGAGATTCGCGACGAACTCGCGGAGATTAGACGGCTCGTTGGGGATCGGCCGTTTGGCGTGGATCTGGTGCTCCCGCCTGGCATGCCAGAGCACAATTCAAGAGAGGCCATCGAGGCCGAAATTCCTCAAGAACATAAAGATTTCGTTCAATCCATCATTGACCGTTATCAAGTGCCGCCCGCTTCAGGGCCAGGCATGCGGACACGATTTATTCGCTCTTCAGAGATCGAAGCCAATCAAATTGAGGCCGTATTGAACTCCAGCGTCAACCTATTTGCTTGCGGCATCGGTGCACCCAAAGCGGTTGTGCAAGCGGCTAAAGCGCGAGGCCAGATCACCTTGGCCTTGATTGGCAGCCCGCATCACGTTCAACGTTCCATTGACGCGGGCGTGGATATCATTGTTGCCCAGGGTTACGACGCGGGCGCTCACACCGGGCCGATCGGGACCTTCTCACTTGTCCCGCAAATCGTCGAGGCTGCAGGTGATCTCCCCGTATTGGTTGCGGGCGGGGTGGCCACAGGGCAACACATCGCAGCCGCACTTGCCATGGGCGCACAGGGGGTTTGGCTGGGCACGGCTTGGCTGTTCTCATCGGAGCATCAAGCACACATGCACCCTGTCAACACCAAGAAGCTGATCGAAGCGGGCAGTGGCGATACCGTGATCACCCGGTCTGAATCGGGCAAGACCTTCAGGCAGGTCCGCACCGCCTGGAGCCAAGCTTGGGAGGCCGAGGGCGCCCCCAGCCCATTGAAGATGCCGTACCAAGACGTGTTGGTGGGGGACCTACTGGGCGCGATCGAAGAACACGACATCGAACCCTTAATTCATTCGGGGGCGGGCCAAAGTGTTGGTTACTTCAACCAAGTGCGCCCGGTCCAAGCGATCATGAACGAACTCGAACAAGGCGCGGTCAACGCACTCAAAGCGCAGGCAGGTTTCTTGAGATAGCCCTTTCGATCGCGTTTTCTTCAATCAGCGCCGGATAATCCAATATCTGGGCGCCTAATGCTCTTGCCTCTTGGATGAGCCGCCTAGCCCGAGCGCAACTGGCGCAACCGTTCCCGGCTCTCATGCTAATTGGTGGAGCGGTTCGGGGACCCTTCGCCCTCAGCGTCAGCGCTTTCAAACAACCGCGGTCCCCAGCCTGATGGTCTCGCAGTTGCCTCAAGATTCTGGCGCTTGCGCCCTGACTCACCCATCAAAGATAGGATATTGCGCTGCCCGAAGACGCATGCTTTAGTCGGTTCATCTAGGACGAGGATCGCCCAATGTCCAACCCGCGAGAAACTGCCAACCATTTTTTTGGCTATCTTCGCCACAAAGAAATCGATTTCATGCCGAAGGGTCGACTTCGATGGTGGTTGCTCGGACTTATTGTCCTAGGTTGGGCCGTCGAACAATACGAAGCGCTGAAAAATGGGCCTGTGCTGGTTTATATCCTCGCAGATTTCGATAAGACCCTGGTTGAATGGGGTCAGGTCGCAGCCATCGCTGGCATTGTTTACAGCGCAGGCGCCGTCATCCTCAGCCGACTTGCTGACCGCTGGGGTCGAAGGCCCCTAATGATCTACCCCGTGTTTGCCTATGCCATCGTGTCGGTCTGCGGTGCGCTGTCCACAAATTTTTGGACCCTTGCTAGCCTTGTTGCAATTGGTAGTTTTATGATGGCTGGCATGAACCCTGCGGTTCATGCCGCATCGCGTGACCTCACGCCACGGATGGGTCGTGCGATGGTTTATGCCTGGGTTTCCCTTGCGTTCACCATCGGCGCACTGATGTCGACCGCCGTGGCCGCGCAGACGCTCCCCATCTGGCCAGGCTGGCGATCTCAGTACTGGATTGCCGCGGCGCTCGCGCTCGTGACGTCGCTCATTATCTTCATTTTTTATCGGGATCTTAGCCTGCGCATTCGAGGCCAAATCTTGCAGGCCACTCAGCAAGGAGAGGCCTCAACCCAAGCCACTCATGATGAAGCCAACGCCTACGAGTTGGGGCGAGAAGTCTACAAAAGTCCGAGATTATGGCTCTTATCGCTGGTGATCGTGTTTTGGGCGCTCACTTATGTCACGGTCTCTGGCTACGTTCCAACCTTTCTCGCGCAGCACCATGGGTTGAATCCAGCCACAGCAGCCGGTGTGACTTCGTACTTTTGGATCGTCTTCACCATGAGCGTCTTTCTCTCTGGTTGGCTTTCTGATCGGCTTAAGGTTCGAAAGACCATCACGGCCTTTGGGGGACTCTCAACAGGAAGCTGCTTCATCATTGGCGCTAATTTGCCTGCGGATGCGAGTCAATCGACGTTGATCCTTGTTTGGTCTCTGACCGGATTTTTTGCAGGGTTTATCTATCCCGCCTGGTGCGCGATCTACTCAGAAACTGCCGAGAGCATCAGTCCTCATGGTGTGGGGCGAGCGTTTGGCATCACCGCCACACTGTCACCGATCTCCGGCTTGTTTCTGAATCTTGGCTTACCGCAGGTCGTGGCTATTTGGGGTTGGTCAACCTGGATGATGGTCGCCGGCCTCTGCTGCTTTTGCGTCGCGGCACTGGTTGCCGTTGGCCAAGGACCCTGGTTGCCAACACTTAGGCGCGGCCCGCAGGATGAAGCATCATCCGGCGTTCTATGAGTTCAGATGCTGAAGAATCCTCATACTTTGACGTTCTGCGACGCCTAGAAATCAGGCTCCATATCAAAGTCGACAGATGTTCGCCGCTCGACCTTTGAGTCATCTTGCAGCTTAATCATCAAGCGCAAATCATTCTTCGACTCTGCAAAGGCGAGCGCATTGTCGTAAGAAATAATGCTTTCATTGAAGAGGTCAAACAGTGCTTGGTCGAAGGTTTGCATGCCCATCTCTCTCGACTTTGACATGGCCTCCTTGAGCGCTCGGACTTCACCCTTGGCAATAAGATCCGCGATGTAAGGGGTATTCACTAAAATCTCCATCGCTGCTCGACGGCCGCCTGCACACATCGGAATCAACTGCTGAGCCACAATGCCTCTTAAGTTAAGTGAGAGATCCAGCAGCACTTGCTCGCGCTTTTGAGGCGGGAAGAAATGCACCACGCGTTCTAGGACTTGATTCGCGTTGTTGGCGTGGAGCGTGGCGAGCACCAAATGCCCTGTCTCAGCCATGGCAATGGCACTTTCCATGGTTTCTTGATCGCGAATCTCACCGATCAGAATGACATCGGGTGATTGCCGCAGGACGTTTTTTAATGCAGCTTGAAAGCTGTGGGTATCAACACCCACTTCTCGCTGCGTGATAATGCTCTGATCGTGTTGGTGAACGAATTCTATCGGGTCCTCAACGGTCACAATATGACCCGACGCATGTCGATTCCGATGACCAATTAATGACGCGAGCGACGTTGACTTCCCGGTCCCTGTACCCCCGGTGTATATCAGAATGCCCCGCTTTGACATCACGAGGTCAGTCAACACGGAGGGCAAATGGAGCGATTCCGGACTCGGAATATCACTTCTGATTCTTCGAACCACGAGGCCGATATGTCCCATTTGGAAATAAGCATTCACGCGAAATCGCTCTCCTGCAGTGGAGACCAACGCGTAATTCAGCTCCTTCTCCGCTAGGAATTGATTCTCTTGCCACTCGTCCATCGACCCAAGCGCAAGCTTTTCCGTCATTTCTGGGGTGAGTCGCTGCTTACCCACTGCGTGAACCTGACCATGTACTTTGATAGACGGTTCTTTTCCAACCGCAATGAAGAGGTCCGAAGCGTCTTGATCGATCATCAACTCCAGTAAAGGTTCGATCTTCATCCGCGGGTCTCCTGGAGATTCGATTCGCTCAATCGGTTACGGACTTGCGGAACCACATCCTGAAAGAACCGCTGCAAACTTTCGTTCAACGCATGGACCGGCATACCCGGCGGTGCTGCCATGGTGACCATGTCGGTAATACCAAACGCCTCGACAAACGACACAATTTGATCCACGCATGACGCCACATCACCCACGATCCAGGTCTGCGGGATGGGTTCCCCTTTCTCGCCAAACCCCTCGTTACTTTCCTCAAAAAAGCGTCGATAGAGGGCCATCCGATACCGCTCGGCCACACGGACTTCAGACCAATCGCGCTCCAAATCGTCAGTCACTAATACGCTTCGAATGATACCTGTTCGGTAATGCTTGGGATGCCGGCCAGACGCCTCAAGCGCCTGGACCCAAGGCTCAAAGGCTCGATGTCTGAGTCCTTGAGGCAAGATGTGGGCGTCGAAGCGAGCGACTCGGTCTGCTCCCGCCTCAGACATGGTCGCGATCCACAGCGGTGGCCCCCCTTTCTGCACGTAAGACGGTGTGATCAACACATCGTTCAAAGTGAATCGCTTACCTTTGAAACTGAATTTTTCACCAGTGAAGCAGCGCTTCAAGATTGTGAGCCCCTCCTCCATCAGCGAGAATCGGTGCGATTTCGGGATGCCAAACCCTCTGAACTCATGAGGGGCATAACCAAGCCCAAGCCCGATTTCCACACGGCCATTGGACAGGTTATCCAGCACTGCCAAATCCTCCGCGAGCCGAACCGGATGATTGAACGGAAGCAAACAAATATCTGTATTAAACCGGACGTTTTCGGTCACGCTTGCCATCGCACCCGCCACGGGCGCCCAGCTCGGCAAATAGCCATCGTCTATAAAATGATGTTCGGTAAACCAAACCAGCTCGGCGCCAATTTGATCCAACCATTTCACTTGCTCAATGATGGCTGCGTAAAAATCCGGGTTCGCGATACCCGAATCAACCGGGTTTCTAAAGTCGTAACTCACACCAAATCTAAGCGGATACACGGTCTTTACTCTCCCTTGGCGCCGTACATTCGGCTAAGCCCCTACACTTTGCCAATGTACTCCGGCATCCGCGCCAGTTCGAGCGCTGCGCGCTTGGCGCGTTCAAAGTCGTAATGCAATCGTGACACGATGCGCTGGGCGTAGAGACCGCCTCCTGCCTGAATCTGCGTCACCGCATTCCAGCCGCCGTAGGCGTCCGCCGTGAAGTCCCTGATCGCATGAAACAGTCGGGTTCGATATTGCCCATCGACCGCTTGGCTGGTACTCATATACTTCCTTGCTAGATGACCCACGTGCTCGTTTTCAAGATCAGCGATTCCAGGCGCTGTTAGTATCGCACCGCCGCCGATGTCATGAAGGTGGCGCACCATCAGAGACCAATTAGCCGCACCATGATATTTGCCTGCATTGGTATAGAGCTCATCGGGGAAGGCCGCACCGTCTGATGTGATCTGGCAATTCTCAATCGCGGCCTCAAGCGAAGACCGAACAAGGGTGGCATGAATCAGCATTTCAGAAATTTTTTCTCGGATATGGGCCACACGCTCGAGCCCATTGGCCTCTGAAATCAACTGAGCAAAACCCACCAGTGCGTCAAAACTATTGACCATGCCTGAGAGCCCGCCTAATCGTTCCCAAAGCCCAAGCGAATGCGCAAACAAGCCGGCCAATTCAACTTGGCCATCAAGGAACACACGCTCGCTAGGCACAAACACATCATCAAAGATCACAAACCCCTCTGGGGTGTGGTGTTGCCCTGAAATTGGAAAGTCTCGCGTATCCTCATGCCTGGGGGCATAGGTCGTGTTGATAATCTTCACACCCGGCGCATTCACAGGAACCATGCAGGCAATGGCGTAGTCCTCATCACCTGGCTTCATCGACTTGGTCGGAATGGTCATCAATTCATGACCCATAGACGCGGCAGAGATATGAAGCTTCGCGCCCCTGATGACAACCCCCCCATCTCGCCGCTCAACCACCCGCACGTAATGATCTGGATCATCTTGCTGGGAGGGCCGCTTGCTGCGATCCCCTTTTGAATCGGTAATGCATTGGGTAATTCGCAAATCTGCTTTCTGTACTTGGTCAACGTAGGCGCGAATTCGAGCTGCATTCTCGGGCAAATCCGCCTCGATTCGGTCAGCCGCTGTGAGTAGCGTCATGATCGATGCGTAGGTCACATGGGTCAGTAAGTCCACCGTCTCATGCAGTTCTACTTGTTCACGAAGTGCCGCGGCTGAATCGGGCACCTTCATGAAAGCGCCTACGGCGCCAGGGGTGGGGTCATAGAATCGATCATAACCCTTGGCTGCAGATTCGACGGTCTGGCCGAGCAGCGGGTGTTCAGCGACATTCGCGATTTGTTCGCCCTCGAAGTAAGTCTCGCGTCCGTCATCGAGTGACGCTTTATAGTCTTTGCCCGTCATCATGATCTTTTCCCCTTTCAGTCCTTTGACTACACTCGAAAGTACACGGGGGGTTAATCAACCGTCAATCTGCCCAGATCGCCAACATCTGGGCAAGAACCTAACTGAACACTTGGGTGGGTCGGCGCCATGAACCGAGCACCCTACCCTCCGGTTTATGCCCCACCCTCTGATCGAGCATCTTGAGCGAGGACCCTCTATGGACAACCACACCACCATCACGCTGGATATCCAACCCGGTTGGGCAACCTTAACGCTCGCAAGACCAGATCAGCGAAACGGCATGACCAACCGGATGGTGAGAGAGACGCACGAGGCGCTCTCGCTCATCGCGAGTCGAGACGATATTCGTCTATTGCTTCTTACCGGGGCTGGGCGATCCTTTTGCCCGGGTGCCGACCTCAACCAAATTGGCAAGCCGATGGCAGACCCCTTGGAGTCCTGCACATCCGCGCACTTTCAGGTGCCACGCCTCCTGCATGAAATGCCGCAACTCACTATTGCTGCTATCAACGGTGCCTGCGCGGGGGCAGGGATGGGGTGGGCGTGCGGTTGCGACTTAAGAATCGCCGCGCGATCCGCAATGTTTAACACCGCATTTCTCAATGTTGCTGTGGCAGGCGACATGGGCTTACCCTGGAGCCTTCCTCGATTGGTTGGGGCGGCTCGAGCCAGAACTTGGTCTTTTTTCAGCGAAAAGTTCGATGCGCAAGAAGCCCTCTCGAGCGGGCTGGTGTCTCGAATTTTTGATGACGACAGTTTCACAGAGGACACTCGAGCCCTCATTGATATCTTTCTCGCGCGATCACCCACCGCTTTAACCATGATGAAGGCACACTACCTTGCCGCGGAATCTATGAGTTTTAATGCTTTCATTGACCTCGAGACCGAACGTCATCACTGGATCGCAAAGCACCCCCACGCGGCCGAAGCGTTCAAAGCATTCATCGAAAAACGACCCCCTAATTTCCAGGAAGACTGACGTTCCATGCATCGGTTCGGGCAGCCACCATTCTCGGTTTGGCCAAAAGTTGATGGTGTCAGGATTCAATCAACGGACGGTTGGCCAGCCAATAGAACTAAAAATTCAAAATGAGTTAGTCCGACCAAAGTGTGAAGCCACGGCCAAACCGTTGTTTACCATGTGAGCCTTCGAAACTGGAAGGCCTGAAGCGAACTCCACCCTACCTACCCAGCCCGCTCACGGCCGTTTAATCATCCATTCAAAAAAAAGCCCCGCACTAGGCGGGGCTTTTCAGAACCTAAAGGTTCAAGGCTTTTTAGTGACCCGTGTCGCCGGAATCTTTAACTGCCAAGTTCCAGATGATCAATCCGAAGAGGATCTTGTTCACAAAGTCAGCCAAGTTATAAACCATGTTCAGCGCACCGTCATCGACGCCGCCCATGAAGTACCCCATGACATAACCGATGGGGTAGATCGCCCAGCCTACCAACACAATCCAACGCATCGCATTGAAGGCAGACTGTACCGCACCGCCGGCTGCGCCTGACGCTTGCGCTGCCGCACCCATGTAGATCTCATGAATGATGATCGCCCATCCAACCATCCCGATCCAGAAACCGAGCGTCGCGCTCATCACACCTGCTTCGCCCAAATAGCCGAAGACCAGCATGACTAACGTACCGAATAGCAACTTGTTGAATGACGCCGCACCAACAGCACCGCCTACCGCGCGTAAGATGATAAAGAATTCAATCATCAGGAGCGGCACGGTGATCAGCCAGTCGATATAACGATAGACAATGGGCGTCGCTTGATTGACGACCCAAAAATCACGCATGTAGTCATAGTGAACGCCAGCCACCAGTGTCACGAGGCCAGCAACCAGTAGCGAGAGCCGCCACTGCGGTTTGACGCGGAGTCCTTCGTATAAGAAGAACACGGTCGACGCGACCATTGCGATCGACACCAACCAAAAGGTGACGCCGACAAGATCGCCTGAAGCTAAAAACATTTTATCCATGATGCATCCTCTTGTTTCCAAACGTTTGTTTTTGTAACAAACCTAATGTTTAGGTCTAAGAGAAACGTACTGAGAGCTTTCTAGAACCACCGTGTTCATGAAACAACAGCGCTCTGCGAGTTCCTAGTGTCAGGAATTTGGTTTAAAGATCCTCCCTATCCTTTCAGTGCCGACTGCCTGGTCGCGAACCCTACAGCCCACACCCCAAAACAACTTCCCAACCCCTAGTCTACGAAGTTTCTTGCTCCGTGGTCTACAAGAGATGTGGTCACCTGATTTGCGTCATAGCAGAGGACCCTCGCACCTT
>JALRJG010000130.1 GCA_023261215.1 Pseudomonadales bacterium
CCCACGCGCTGCCCGTCATACAGCCCGAATCGATCAAAGGCGCCATGTTAGAGCCCCTGGCGGCAGATGTTCTTGTCGTTGTCGCCTACGGTCAGATTTTGCGCCGGCGAGCGCTAACCGCGACGAAACACGGCGCACTCAATGTGCACGCTTCTCTCTTACCGAGATGGCGAGGCGCGGCCCCCATTCAGCGAGCGATTCAGTTTGGGGACCCCTCGACAGGGGTTTGCATCATGCAGATGGATGAGGGCTTGGACACGGGGCCTGTGCTCCTGCGTCAAGAAATTCCCATTGACGACCTGGACACGGCTGAATCACTCACGCACAAATTAGCTCAAATTGGACCGCCTGCACTGATCGCAGTACTCGATCAGCTAGACGCGCCGACCTTAGCGGCCCAAATACAGGACACAGAAGGCGTCACTTACGCGCATAAGCTGCATAAATCCGAGTCGCTGATCGACTGGAAGAAATCTGCACGCGAGATCGAACGCACGGTTCGCGCCTTTCAGCCAGATCCTTTGGCCATGACCCAACTGGCGGGCGCCACGTTCAAGATTCTGGCGGCGTCGGTAACAAAAAAGAGTACCGGCTCGCGCCCAGCGCCTCCTGGGACCATTATAGAGATCTCTAAAGCGGGGCTCGACGTTCAATGTGGTGATCAGATCTTAACTGTGCGCTCCCTACAAATTCCCAACGCGAAAGGCAGCGTGATGAAAGACGGTGAACTCAAAAATCTCGAGTCCTGGGGTTTGCGCCCGGGCGCGATGTTTGACGCCTTATCGCAAGATTAATCACAGACGCGATGCGACATTTCAAGCAAGAAGTCTCTGCAACCCTCGACACCGTCTCAAAGGGCCGTCCTTACTCGGGCGACGGTCTGGATGCACTGGGTAAACAAGTCCTTCGGCGGGTTCTGAATCACTATTATGAGTACCGTTCAGCTATCAACGAATTATTGAACAAGCCTTTACCGAAAAAGCACGAGGACTTGTATTGCCTACTTCTGGTGGGGATGGCGGCCATCGATCACCTTCATCAGCCGGTCCACGCCAGTGTTAATGCCGCGGTTGAGACCGCCAAAGTGCTCAAAAAGGGGTGGGCTACAGGGCTTGTTAATGCAACGCTCCGCGGATTCATTCGCAAGCGAGACACCTTTCATTCAGGCGATGCACATTCAGAGGAGAGCCTGTGGAATCACCCAGAGTGGCTCATCCAAGCAATCAAGCGCGACTGGCCTCACCAATGTGATTCAATCCTTGCTGCAAACCTCAGCCAAGCCCCCATGACCCTGAGGGTCAACCTCCAGCGAACGACGAGAGATGCGTACACAGCGTTACTGGCAAGCGAAGAACTCGAATTTTCTTTGAGCGACCAGTGCGATTCCGCGATCCGTTTGGACCGACCGTTGCCAGTAAAGGAATTGCCTAACTTTGAGTCTGGCTGGGTCAGCGTACAAGATGAAGCCGCGCAACTCGCATCGATCCTACTCGCACCAAGCGAACACGAACGGATCTTGGATGCCTGCGCAGCGCCCGGCGGCAAGGCCTGCCATTTGCTTGAGCTCATGCCGAGTATTGACCTTGTGGCGCTCGATATTGATCCCGCACGCTGTGAACGCATTGAAGACAACTTCAAGCGCTTGTCGCTCAAAGCAACCTTGCACTGCGATGACTTGATTGCATTTGCGAAATCTAGCCAAACATTCGACGCAATCTTGCTCGATGCGCCCTGCTCCGGGACGGGGGTCATCCGTCGTCATCCAGACATTAAATTGCTGCGTCAGCCCTCGGATATTGCTAAGCTGGCCGCGACCCAAAGTCGGCTACTCGAGGCCTGTTGGACACTCCTAAAGCCAGGGGGCCGGCTGCTGTACGCGACGTGCTCGATTCTTCGCGCGGAGAACGATGTGGTGATCGATCAGTTTCTTCAGAAAACCCCCAACGCGACTTTGACGCCCATCACACTGCCTGGCGCCTACTTGTCCTCGCACGGTTTACAGTATTTCCCTGAAATCGACCGACAAGATGGTTTCTTCTATTCGCTTATCGCAAAGAAGGTCTGAGCCTGAATGAAGATTATTATTCTTGGTGCTGGGCAAGTTGGCGGCAGTTTGGCTCAAAATCTGGTCAAAGAGGCAAGCGACATCACGTTAGTGGATACCGATGCCGAGCGACTGAGAGAGTTACAGGATCGCTACGATATACGAACCATTTGCGGTAGAGCCTCCCACCCCTCAGTTTTGAGGCAAGCAGGGGCTGAAGACGCGGACATGTTAATCGCGGTCACAAATTCCGATGAAGTCAACATGGTCGCGTGCCAGGTTGCTTACAGCGTGTTCCATACGCCGACGAAAATCGCCAGGGTCCGAAGCCGCGAGTACCTCGCAGGCGGTGGCATCTTCAGAGACGACGCCATGCCCGTTGACCATATCGTCAACCCTGAGGAAATCGTCACACACGATATTAAGCGGCTGATCGATAACCCTGGCGCACTGCAGGTTATGGATTTCGCTGGCGGCCAAGTGAAATTGGTGGGTCTTCGCATCGAGCTTGACAGCCCGCTGGTCAACCAAGAGGTCAGCGCGCTGCGCTCAATTGCCGATGGGGTCGACGCACGTGTTGCGGCCATTTTCAGGCGTGATCGACCGATGATTCCCGAGGGCAAAACCGTACTAGAAGCTCGGGACGAGGTGTTTCTCATTGCTGCAGCGGCCGATATTCCGCACCTTATGAGCGCGCTTCGCAAAAGCGAAAGACCGAACAAACGTGTGGTCATCGCAGGCGGCGGTCACATTGGTGAAAATTTAGCGAGACAGTTGGAGCATCGTTACGGCGTCCGGGTGATTGAACAAGACCGTAATCGCTGCTTCAACTTGTCGGAAACACTCGAACGCTCCATCGTTCTAAATGGGAACGCCTCTAACAGGGAGCTGCTCATTGAAGAAAGCATCGAGGACACCGATGTTTTTTGCGCCATCACCAATGACGATGAGGCCAATATCATGTCGTCTATGCTTGCCAAAAGCTTGGGCGCCAGACGTGTCATCACCTTGATCAACAATCCGGCTTATGTGGATCTGATCGAGGGTCAAGATATCGACATCGCAATCTCCCCCCAGCTCGCCACGCTCGGAGCCATTCTGACTCATATTCGGCGTGGAGATGTTGTCAGAGTCCATTCGTTGCGACGTGGTGCAGCCGAAGCGATTGAAGCGATCGCGCATGGAGATCATCAATCCTCTAAGGTGATTGGCAAGAGCTTAGGCGAGTTGAATCTCCCCTCCGGCACCAATGTCGGTGCATTAATCCGCAAAGACGAAGTGATGATTGCGCATGACAATATCGTGGTTGAGCCTGACGACCATTTCGTTTTGTTTTTGGTCGATAAAACCCGGATCAAAGACGTTGAGGCTTTGTTCCAAGCCCCGGTCAGTTTTTTCTAGCCCATGCGTCTTGGCGTCACACTCCGAATTCTAGGTACGCTCCTGGTTTTCTTCAGTGCCACGCTGATTCCGCCTGCCCTGGTATCAGTGATCTACCAAGACGGTCTGCTCCTGACCTTCCTGGAGGCTGGCCTGACCATCTTCCTTTTCGGTGCGGTGCTGATGGTGGGATTCAGGCGCTTCGCCAATGAGCTCAGAACAAAAGATGGCTTCCTTGTCACGGCACTATGTTACTTCGCACTGGGCGCCTTTAGCGCGCTGCCCTTCGTTTTGAGCCCTGTCCTCGGGCTAACCTGGGTCGATGCTTGGTTCGAATCTTTCTCTGGACTAACGACCACCGGGGCCACCGTCATCACCGGGCTGGACGCACTCCCTGAATCGCTCCTGTACTACCGGCAGCAGCTTCAATGGCTAGGAGGCATGGGCATCATCGTTTTAGCAGTCGCGATATTGCCTATGCTCGGCGTTGGTGGCATGCAACTTTATAGAACGGAAGCCCCCGGCCCAGTTAAAGACAGTAAGCTGACTCCGAGAATCAAGCAAACTGCGCTCGCGCTCTGGTCTATCTATCTCTCTCTGACCTTAGCCTGCCTACTCGGATACTGGGCTGCAGGGATGACCTTTTTCGACGCGCTGTGTCACAGCTTCAGCACAGTTGCCATTGGCGGTTTCTCAACACACGACGCCAGCCTCGGTTATTTCGATTCCCCTGCCGTTGAGTCCGTCGCGGTGGTCTTCATGGTGCTATCGGCATTCAACTTTGCCCTTCACTATTTTGGGTTTCGGGATCGATCACTCAAAGCTTATTGGCGAGATGAAGAGGTGCGGGCCCTCTTGATCATCATGGCGTCAGCTGTTGTGTTGGTCACGCTGGTCCTCACAGCTCAGGGGCTAAGTGGCAGTGAATCCTTCCGGTTGTCGTTATTCCAAGTGGTCTCAATGTTTACGACCACAGGCTTTGCCACCACATCATTCGTCGACTGGCCCGGGGTCGCCCCTTACGTTCTCTTGTTTGGTGCATTCATCGGCGCGTGCGCCGGTTCGACCGGCGGCGGACTTAAAGTGATCCGGGTTTTGCTGGTCTACAAACAAGGGCTCAGAGAAATCTATCGCCTGATCCATCCCCAAGCCGTATTTCCGGTCAAGTTTGGTCAGCGCATCATGACCGAGAATGTCATCCAGGCCGTCTGGGGATTCTTGGCGATCTATGCCTTCATCTTTTTCCTCTTGCTTATGACCCTCTTGGCAACGGGCTTGGATTTTGAAACGGCCTTTTCCGCAGTGAGTTCTTCGATCAATAACCTCGGGCCGGGACTTGGCGCCGTCTCGGCGCATTACGGCGACATTCCAGATACAGCAAAGGTGGCGCTCAGTATTGGCATGGTGCTTGGCCGCCTGGAGATCTTCACTGTGTTGGTGCTATTCACCGGCATGTTTTGGCGAAAATGAGCGTGGCTGCCGCCGAAAAATGGGATGAAATTTACACGTCCCGGTTGACCCATGCGCACTTGGCTCTCGAAGACTTAACACCCAATCCCTTCTTAGTGCTCGCTCAGTCTTATCTCCCCAAGCAGGGTCGAGCGCTTGATCTGGCCTCAGGTCTCGGCGGGGATAGCCTGTTCCTCGCTCAACAAGGTCTCGAAGTCGATGCTTGGGATGCATCG
>JALRJG010000131.1 GCA_023261215.1 Pseudomonadales bacterium
CCCACCCGTGATCAGGAGCATGGGCTTCGCTAAGTCTTGGCTCGGCGCTTGATCGTAGCCACGGTGGGGAAGCCCGATGAGTGAGGCAAAGGCCCGAAAGTGCGGTGCGCTTTTAGGGTTTACTGCGAGGTCCCAGATGAGCATGCCGCCATTTGATCCGCCGACGGCAAACACACGATTGGCATCAAATGTCAGATGCCGTTTGGCGGCCTGAAGCAGTGCAACGACGAAATCGATGTCATCCGCAAGGCAATGAGTCCAACCGCAATGCTTTGCCCCCTGGCGACCACATGAGGGGTAGGTGTAATCGGGCGTCGATGCCGGATCGCAGATCAGCGCAGTGTCGCCCTCAACGCTCGGGTTCAGTCCGTCGCCATCGAATCCGGTTGCAGAGCCTCGAAAGGACCATGAAGACCGATAGTCGCCGGCTTCCTCTGGGCCGAGCCCCACGGGCGCGATGACGATGTAGTTTTTGCCAGCCAGTGCGCGCTGAACCTCTAACGAGCCCAAGAATTCGTGCTCATCTCCACCCCAGCCATGAAACGCGAAGATGAGCGGGCGCGATTCAGGATTTGCGGAGGCATCGGGCAGATGCAGCCGAAATCTTCGAGTGAAGCCGCCGTGTGAAATCGTGTGAATGCCCGAATGCCAAAGTTGTGAGGTTTGCCCTTCGCGTAGACGGTGACCTTCCTCGGCGACGACCACACCAGGTAACGCCAGGAGCAGGAATGCCAGTAAGACAAGGTAAATGGAGACCAAGCAGGAGACCGGGAAAGAAAACCCATTCAACGCGAGCGACGATGGGTTAATCATCATTTGCCAAACCCTTAGGACGGGGTTCTCGGCGACGCTTCGTCGAGCAAGGCCCGCCATGGCAGTCATCATCACAGTGCCCGCCTCCGCTCCGTTGAGCCGGAAACGAAGCTGCTGAGGCGAAAGGGTGTGATGGTCAACAATGGCGTCCTCTTGGTTGTGAGGTGACGGCTGAGTCGACTTCCCCATTCCACCTCAGCCTGGAACCCATTCTAGCGGGATGCGGATCCGCAGATCATCCGCCGCGGTCTGTCAACGCGCGCTGCGCTTATTCGCCTGATCGGTGGTGACATGGCGAATCGAGCCATTGATCGGCGGTGAAAGGCTAATGGCGCCGAATCACGTCACCGCTCAGAACACCCGTTGGTCGCCCGTCACTGAGCACGATTTCGCCATTCACCCAAACCTGACTCACGCCGGTAGAGTGCTTTTGGCCGTCGCGAACGGTTGCGTGATCTTGAACGGTCTCTGCGTCAAAGAGGACTAAATCCGCCTGATAGCCTGGCGCAAGCAGCCCTCGATTGTTGATACCAAGATGCGCGGCGGCGCGGCTGGTCATTGCCTGGACCGCCTGCGCTAAGGTCATTAACCCTTCTTCTCGAACATAGCGCGCCAGAATAAGGGGGAAGGTGCCGTGCCCACGAGGGTGGCCGGTGTAGCCGCCGTCGCTGCACACGTTGCTGTGTGGCCAGGTGAGGAGTGTCCGGATATCTGCCTCATTCATCGAACGGCCCATGATGGTTTCTGCTGACCTCCCTTCATGCGCGGCAGACCAGGCTGCGGCTTCTTTTAAGAGATCAGAGAAGGTTTGCACGGGCGTTGTTCCGCGCAGTTCGGCGATCTCAGCCACTGAACGATTGACGTAATCGGGATTGGGCTCAAAAGCCATAAAAATGATGCCGTCGGCTGGCGTGAGTTCTTCGAGAACGAACGCGATTTCAGCTAGGTTATCTGGATCCCGATCCGGCAGGAGCACCCACATGGTCGATTGCCAATACTCGTAAGGGTAGACATCCGCTGTGATTTGAACACCGCTTGCCCGCGCTTCATCCAAACGCGCCAGTAGCTCTTCTGACTGACCCCAGAGCCCTTTGGCTGCGAGTTTCATGTGCGAAATTTGGACCGGCATGCCGGTTTGTCGGCCAATATCGATGACCTCATCAATCGCCTCCCAAAGGAATCGATCTTCTGACCGAATGTGCGAGATATAGCGACCGCCAAGCGCTGCAGTGTCCTGCGCGAGTGTCAGCACTTCCGCCTTCGACGAATAGAGTCCGGGCTCATATTCAAGCCCTGTGGATAAGCCTAGCGCGCCCGCTTCCAGTTCCTCTGCGAGGTAGGCGCGCATGCGCTCAATGTCCTCGAGGTTAGCAGCCTCATTTTGGCGTGCTTGCATCGCGTGCGCTCGCAGGGTGTTGTGACCCACGTAGCTCGCCACATTGATCGCGGCAGGGGATGCGTCATAGTGATCGAAGAACGTTTTGATCGGGAAGTGAGAGTCACCATCTTGACCGAACACGGCCGTCGTAATGCCTTGGGTCAGGAGCGGCACAGCATCCTTAGCGGCCTTAAGACCACGATCATGATGACTGTGCGAATCGATGAAGCCGGGGGCTAAAGTCAGGCCGCCCGCATCGATGATGGACTCCCCTGGC
Organism: Pseudomonadales bacterium; assembly: GCA_023261215.1. GTDB lineage: Bacteria > Pseudomonadota > Gammaproteobacteria > Pseudomonadales > Azotimanducaceae > UBA9926. The sequence continues at coordinate 2,469 of JALRJG010000131.1, forward strand.
AAAGCATCAAGAGCGCCTACGGCTTTAATCCGCTGACCTTCGATGCGCAGTGATCCCAGGTAGGGTGGTGATCCTGAGCCATCCACGATCATTGCGTTCTGAATGATCGTCGAGCGTGATGCTGCTGCGGGCGGTTTTCCGTTGGAGGCCGTCTCTGTGCAAGCAACCATCAACAACAATCCAAGGGCTGCAAACAAGCGGGCCAGGCGCTTTTTCAGGACATGCGGTGGGCATGCTGTGGGCGGGAATCGGCAGTCTCGTAGCCATGAGGGCAGAAGGCGTGGTTGCGAAGGGCGAGTCAGCATCGAGTAAGTCATGGGTGCGTTGCTTCCGGTTGAGCCAAGACAATGTGCAGAAGACGTTCGATCAGTGATTCAGTGTTGAGCGAGGCGTCATTGCACATCATGGCGATTGACGTGTTTCGTGATGGGAAGCGGCCATAGTAAGTCGACGTGCCGAGCCAACCACCGGCATGCCAAAACCCTTGAACCCCCTGTTGCTCACCCACAAATTGGCCATTCGCGTACCGAGCGCCTCGGGCATCCAAATCGCTATTGGGTTCGTTCATTAAGGCGAGAAACGCGTTCGGGTTAGCGCCGAGTGTTGGCGCGTAAAACTGGCGATCCCAGAGCAGTAAGTCGGAAAGATTGGTATGCAAACCGCCGTCCCCGACCCAAAAGAGGTTGGTCATGTCGGTGATGTAGCGTCCGTCCTCGTCAAGCTTATACCCGTAGGCTCGATTGCGGACGATTTCCACGGGGTCGTCACTAAAGAATGTGTGGGTCATCCCTAGGGGCTCAAACAGGCGATGCTGAGCATAGTCGCGCAATGTTTCTCCCGAAACGCGCTCAACCAATATGGATAGGATGAAATAGGCGAGATTGCTATAACGGAAGGCGGTCTCTGGTTCGATCGCAAGTGGCACCCGCTGCACCACGTCATAAAATTCATCAATGGTGAGGTAGTCCTCATTGCCCAATCTGAAGGGCCCCCCGGCGGCTGATCGCAAGTCAATGGCGTTGTCTGCCATGGGGCCCTCGTAAGATCCAGCAATGAGATCGTAATCGCCCATACCCGAGAAGTGCCCCAGCATGGCATTCACACTGACCGGCGCCCCGTAGTCTGGTAGCTCAGGAAGATAGGCATGAATATCCGCGGCTAAGTCGATCTGGCCTTCTTCCGCAAGGAGCAGGACGGCAGCGGCCGTGAACTGCTTTGAAACCGAGCCCATGCGATGCAGCTGCGTACCGTCAAGAGGCGTTTCTAATTCGAGATTCCCAAGGCCAAATCCTTTTTGATAAACAAGTTGACCCTCGTGGATTACGCCCACGTTGCAACCGGGTCCGTTGGGTTGGATCTCGGAAAATAGGCCATCAAGCCTTTGGTTCAAGTTATTTCCAAAACTTAAGTCAGGGCTAAGCAATGCGAGGATCAAAAAGATCTGGGGGCGAATCGTCATCTTCGAAGTGATCTGAGCAGTGATCTGCATTCTGATGCGCCTTGAACGTGGGGTCAAAGGTGCGCCGGCATGGGCGCGAGGCGTCGATCGCTATGGGTAGGGCAAGCACGGGCAGGGCATCTTCCCAGCGGGGTAGAGGCGTTCCTTAACGCGAATGTTTCGGTAGCTTTAGGCCCAATAACCCAGCGATCGCAACGAGGTAAAGAACGAGGATCGCCGCATACGCAGGGATGTAACTCCCAAAGGTTTCATAAGTCAGTGTGCTTAAGGGCAGGCCGATTAAGTTAAATGGGAGCATGATGGGTCCCATGATGCCGACCATTCGGGCGAAGGCAGTGGGACCAAAGAGGGTCGCGATTAGGATATTAAAAAGCGGCATTTGGGCGCCATAGCCGAGGCCAAAGCTCACCGCGCTCAGCATGAGTAGTGGGTAGTGTTCGCTTGATATCAGGCCCGCGACCCCAGCAAACATGAATCCGATGGATACCAAGGTTCCCCGCGCTTATCGAAATAGTCGGACAAGATCCCAAAGGTCGGTTTTGCGATGGCGCCGGCGAGCGTCATTCCCGCCACAAGACTGGATGCGCGCATTGCGGTCATGCCTGCGTCGGTGAGGTGGGAATGCAGAGACAGCAACACTGCGCTGATGCCCATAAAACCCGGCCCCATCACGAGGGCGAGTCGCCAAACGGTGGGCGTCCTGATCGCTCGGCTAAGCGTCCAATCTTGGTCTTCAGGCTCGGGTTGAGAAGACCGCTCATCTTCCGCATCGATACCGTCGGGATGAGTGCCTCGGTCTGCCGGCGCCTTTACGACGCCGAGCCAAATCAGGGGAAGCGCAAGGAGTGGCACGACCAGGGCAAAAAGTTGGAGCGCAGTCTGCCAGTTGAAACTCAGCATGAGCCAGGTGAAGACGGGCACGAGCACCGCGCCCGAGAGAGTGACCCCAAACTGCGAAATACCCATGGCGGAGCCGCGCTTTCTCGAGAACCAGTTAGCGATTAAAGCGGCGTTTGGTATGGGGCCAGCGAGTGCAAAGCCTGTGGATATCAGCAATGTAAACGCGAGGTAGAAAGCCCAGACCGTCTCGGCCAGTGAGATAGCCATCAGCCCCAAGGAGAGTAAGGCAAAGCCAGCGGTCATTAAGACTTTGATGGAACGGT
>JALRJG010000132.1 GCA_023261215.1 Pseudomonadales bacterium
CATTAGCGAAGCGGTGATTGGGCTCACCATTGTCGCATTGGGCACGTCATTGCCAGAACTTGCAGCCACGGTAGCTGCAGCGTTCCGCAGGAATGTTGACGTTGCGCTGGGCAATGTCATTGGCAGTAACATTTTTAACATGCTGGCGATCGTGGGCATCACAGCGCTGATTGCAGACCTCGACGTTGCGCCGGCGTTTTTGAGCTACGATGTTTGGGTCATGCTGGCGGTCGCATTGTTTTTAACGGCCGCGGTCTGGCGCCGCCAGGTGATTGGCCCGAGACTCGGCATTTTGTTGCTGATTGGGTACGGCCTCTATATCTATCATTTAGTTACGGGTTCACTGAGCTAGGTCATCCCTGCTGAGGCGGACGAATGCCGGGTGCCAAGGTATGAATAGGTTCTCTCCACTGACCGCGACGGCGATCGTCATCGCCAACATGATTGGCACGGGGGTGTTTACCAGTCTCGGCTTTCAGTTGATGGACGTGCAGTCGAGCTCTGCCATTCTGCTCTTATGGGTCATCGGGGGGGTTGCAGCGCTCTGCGGTGCGCTGACTTATGCAGAACTCGGCGCGCAGCTGCCGAGATCCGGCGGTGAGTACAACTTTTTAGGTCGGCTCTATCATCCGGCGGTGGGGTTCGTGTCAGGCTGGATCTCAATCACCATCGGGTTTGCGGCGCCGATTGCTCTGGCGGCGATGACCTTCTCGGCGTATTTGGGGTCAGCGTTTCCGGACCTCTCGGGACAGGCACTGGCGGCGGGGCTGATCATCATTTTGACGGGCCTTCATGGGATCACGCGCAAACTCAGTGGCGCAACCCAGGTCGTTTTCACTGGACTTAAAATTGTCCTCGTGCTCGCCTTCAGTACGGCAGCGCTGACCTTGGGCGAAACACAGCCTCTACCATTCGCTTTTGGCGAAGTGGAGGTGGCCTACCTTTCGAGCAGTGCCTTTGCGGTGTCTTTGATTTACGTCAACTACGCCTACACCGGGTGGAATGCAGCGACCTATTTAATCGATGAAGTCGATCATCCTGAGCGGAACCTACCGAAGGTTCTGATGGTGGGCACCGGGTTCGTGATGGTGAGCTATGTCTTACTGAACTTCGTGTTTATGAAGGTCGCGCCGATTGAAGCCATGCAAGGAAAGATTGAAATAGGGATGATCGCTGCTGACTATGCTTTCGGCGAGGCGGGTGGTCAGGCGATGGGGATCACGCTGTCTATGCTGTTGATTTCAACCGTCTCAGCCATGCTGATGGCCGGCCCCAGAGTCTTGCAGGTTATTGGCCAAGATTTTCGTTTGTTTGGCTTCCTTGCGAAAACCAACAAGGATGGGATTCCGATGACCGCTATTCTTGCCGTTGCGGGGCTGAGTTTGATGCTAGTGCTCACCTCCAGTTTCGAATCCGTGCTGGTCTTTTCAGGTTTTGTGCTGGCCTTGAACACCTTCTTCGCAGTGGCTGGCGTTTTCATTCTGCGATTCAAACAACGTGCGGCTGGCCAGGAAGTCGTTGGGTATCAGACCTGGGGCTATCCTGTGACCCCGATTCTTTACCTGGGGCTTACTGCGTGGACGCTGGTGTTTATTCTCCTCGAGCGGCCAAAGGAAGCGCTCGCTGCCGGGTTCATCATTCTTTTAGGACTGATGCTCTATTGGCTTTCGGAGCGACTCGGCACTGACCGTTAATCTGGAGACCGCGCGCCTCGAATGGGCGGTAGATCTGCAAACTGACCTGGTCGAGATTCTGCGCGGGCTTGCATTGCCTCTTGAATTTCGTCGCGATGGAAGTGGGAGGCATTCCATATCGCGACGTAATCTAAGCCATCTTGGGTCGTGTGATCGCGTGCGTAATTGATCATTCGTTTGCAACCATAGACCGCCAGCGGCGCCTTGGAGGCAATCTCGCGGGCAATGGCCGTCACACCTTCAACCATGGACTCATGGTTAGGAAATACGCGATTCACCAGACCCATGTCTCGAGCTTCGTCGGCCGATACCCTCCGGCCTGTGTAAGCCATCTCCCGCACATAGCCTTCTGGGATCAGTTTCACGAGTCTGGGGAAGGTGCCAACGTCTGCGGTCAGACCAATATTCGTCTCAAAGATGGTGAAGTAAGCATCCTCGCTGGCATAGCGGATGTCACATGCCGTGATGAGATCAACCCCGCCCCCGATGCATCCGCCCTGAACAGCGACAAGCACCGGTACTCGACAGTTTTCTAGGATAGAAAACGCGTCCTGCATGTGGCGCGCATGATCGTAAAACGCGGTGGGCGCTTGACGTTTTTTCACCGTTGCCAGCGCAGGATCCGTGGTTCCTTCATGGTTCGAGAAGGACGCAGTATCGAGGCCCGATGAGAAGTGAGGCCCGGTTGAACTGACCACAATCACCCTCGCCCTCGCGTGCTCATCGATATCGCGGATGATTTGAGGGAGTTCCGCCCAGAAGGTGGGATTCATGCTGTTGCGCTTTTCGGGTCGATTCAGCGTGACGTGGGCGATTTGATCCTGAATGGTGACGTCAAAGCAGGCATAGGTCATGGCGCGGTCTCCGTAAGGGGCGCTCTCAAACGAGCAACAATGAGTATAGGCTGAGCTTAACGCACCCAGCGGATGCCGGCGGATACCTTCCGTCCCGGCGCTTTGTAGCCAAAGACTTCCTCAAAGGCGTGGTCAAGTAAGTTATCTGTTCGGAGGAAGATTTCCCAATCAGGGTGGGGCCGAAAGCTGCCTGCCAAGGAAGCGACGGTGAAGCCGGGTAATGCCACTTCGAGTTGATAAGGTGGTGAGGGTGGATAGTACAGATCCCTTTGCTCGCCAGTTCGCTTGACTGCCAAGGAGAGGTTCCATCGGTCGAAATTCAGATTCATGCGGACTTGGCCCGAATGACGCGGTCGGCGTAATTCGATTTCACCTGAGGGCGAGACCGATTTGGCGTATTGATAACCCCAACGCCAAGTCAGGTGTTGGCTTTGAGTGAATGAGCCCTCCAATTCCACGCCACGGCGGCGACTGCTGCCAGATTCGTTTTTCGCAGTGAAGGCATTTAATTCAGGCGAGAAGCTAAACCCATTGATCTCGTCTTCAAGGTTGGCGCCATAAAGGTGAACACTGACTCGGATCGGCGAGTCATCTTCTCGATAGGCGAATCCGAGATCCCAACTTCGACTTGTCTCTGGATTGAGTGCAGGGTTTCCGACAAAGGAATCATAGTAACCAAATCGTTCAACGAAGCTCGGATTTTTGATGCCTTGCCCCACGGCCGCCGAGAGCCGGAGAGGGAGGGTGGGCAAATCGAAGCTTGATTGCCACTGGTAACTCATGACGTGGCCAAACGCGGAATTGTGATCGCGCCTTGCGCTGAGCCCCATGAGCATCGCTTGCCCACGGAATAGGTACTCGAGGGTGGCACTCCGCTGGCGGATTTGCTGCGCCTGATTGGGGTCTCCAAAAAAGTCTACCGGTGCCGAAAGTTCAAAGCGGTCGGTTTCATCTTCGATGGAAGCTAGCAGGCCATGGGCTTCGATTTCGTACTGACCGATCCAATGAATCCTCCGTTTTTCACCTGAGGTTTTGGTGAGGCCGTAGTCCTGGTCCTGATTCCTGTGCTTTGTTTTAGAGGCGTCGAAGGTGAGCGATTGTTCAAAACGATCAGTTGGCGAATGGCGTAAAGCACCTGAGGTGAACCAAAACTGAGATTCACTCTCATTGTCTGCATCGGTCGGTAGCCCCGTGCTGAACCAATCAATCGCGTCGAAGTCGACTTGATCAGCAGACCGTCGGGCCTGAAGGTTGAACGTCCATCGATCATTTAACCGGGATCGAGTTGAAATTCGGGCTGCCGTGTGTCGCTCTCCATCCTTCTCAGAGCCGGTGCGCGAGATGTTTTCGCCATCGGATTGACTAAAGCTCGCGCTCACATCAATGCGATGTCTGTCATTGGATTTTAGAAACTGGCCATGCCATTCACCCGAATCATGATTCCCATAAGAGGCGCTCATTTCTAAACGGTTCAACGTCTCTTCCGGCGTGAGTGTCACAATATGGATCACGCCGGCCAGGGCGTCACTGCCCCAGATTGCACTTTGCGGGCCTCTCACGATCTCGATGCGTTCGATTTGGTGGATTGGAAAGTGGGCGAAGTTAAATTCCCCACCTTGAGTCACGTCGTTTGCCTCAACGCCGTCAATGAGCACCAGGACATGGTTGGCCTCAGCGCCTCGCATGCGAATTTGAGTCAGGGCGCCGCTGGGTCCTTGTCTGCTGACACTGATGCCAGGCAAGCCCAGTAGGAGATCAGCCAGCGTTTGGGCGCCCTGAGCGCGAATATCGTCTCGATACAGAACCGTGAGGGCGGCGCCGGACTCATGAGTTGCCATAGGCAAACGAGAGGCGGTCACGGTCAATTGTTCCACGGGCTCCCGCGACGAGGCTGAGTGATTGAGGATTAAGCCGAGCATCAGGAGCGTAGCCGTTTGCATCAAATTTGGGCGCCGGTCGCGATACGTTCTGGGCGCCAAAGCGCGGTCACCGACGCTGTCGGCGATTCGGTCGCTGCGCTGAGCTTGGAAGTGCGGTTGAAGTCGTGGCATGAACAATCCCTAGTTCGTCAAAGTGTCATGACGAAATGCATGACGATTAATCGGGATTGAACAGTGGCTATGCACGTCCAATCTCCGCCCTCCGCAGAGTCAGTCGTTAAGATCAGGGCCGGTCTCCGGGCTCACAAGGCGCTTCGCGCTCAAGCGATCGCCTTCCCATAGGTACCTTGGGTACATCTACAGTGGCTAATCGATCGCTCTACTTGTTTACCGTTGCGGGGGCAGCATCGGTTTTTCACCGATTTCCCGTTTCATTCCAAACACCCGCCAATCCATGCTTTTCAGAAAAGCCGATGCAGATGAGTTGGAACACCCTGACAACAGCAGAAGCTTACGTTGAAGCCGGGGATTGTCAATGCATTCAATGGCAGGTTTTGGATTTTTGCCTCCGGAAGCAGAAGGCACGCCCAGATGCGATGTGAACCATCGACGTTGCTCGGCTGGTTTTAACGTCTCAGTCCTCATGGGCGCGACCT
>JALRJG010000133.1 GCA_023261215.1 Pseudomonadales bacterium
TAGGTCACAAGACGCCCTTAGCTGACCGTCCAGGTATGCCCCGATTTCAGTGCATTCGAGAAATCTGCCAACCCTTTCTTCTCACGAACTGTCTTGATCTGCTGATACACCGAGTGCTCATAAGCCATGTCAGGATTACAGTAGATCACGCCCACAGGCTCTGGAAAGTCGGGTGCACGCAGCTGGGTCAACATCTGAGCCAGCATACGGTTACGCTCGTCATGCACAACGAGGTCAGCCTCAGTGACGCCGTCTTCGCCCAACTTGACAACTTCAAGCGACAGCGTCTGGGTGTTCAGGCGGATACCTTTATCTTGGTCCGTACCAAAGACCATTGGTTGTCCATGCTCGAGCACCAAGCGCGTCTCTCCAGCGGTTTTCTTCTCTTTAATCAGATCAAATATGCCGTCGTTATAGACCGGGCAGTTCTGATAAATCTCGACAAACGACGTCCCTTCATGCGCATGCGCGCGCTTGAGCACGTCGGTCAGGTGCTTTGCCTCAGTATCGATGCTTCGCGCGACGAACTTGGCCCCTGCGCCCAGAGCAAAGCTACAGGGATTTAACGGTAAATCCAGCGATCCATCCGGTGTCGAAGGCGACTTAGTGCCCACTTTAGACGTGGGTGAATACTGCCCCTTGGTCAATCCATAAATCTGGTTATTGAAGAGAAGGATTTGCAAATCCACATTTCGACGCAAGGCATGCATCGTATGGTTGCCACCGATACTGAGCGCATCGCCGTCACCCGTAATCACCCAGACGTCTAGTTCTGGATTCGCGAGCTTCACGCCCGTCGCAATAGAGGGGGCTCGACCATGAATCGTATGAAAGCCGTAGGTCTCCATGTAATAGGGGAACCTTGAGGAGCAACCAATGCCCGACACGAACACGGTATTCTCTTTCGGCTGATCCAATTCAGGCATCAATTTTTGTACGGTCTTGAGGATCGCGTAATCCCCACAACCAGGGCACCAACGCACCTCTTGGTCGGTGCTGAAATCTTTAATCGTTAATTTCTCTGGCGCGTTCATGCCTTCTCTCCCATCAGTGCTTTGATGCCTTCGATGATTTCTCTAATTTTGAACGGCTGACCTGACACCTTATTGAGTCGTTTGGCGTCGACCAAAAACTTCGCCCGGAGCACGTCGACCAATTGTCCTGTGTTCATCTCTGGTACCAGGATTTGGTCATACCCTTTCAACAAAACCTCTAAATTCGCAGGCATAGGATTCAGGTAGCGGATATGAATGTGACTCACATCCAGCCCCTCGGATCGGCAACGCTTCACTGCTTGCCGAATGGCACCGTAGGTGGATCCCCAACCGACCACTGCGAGCTTGCCCGATTCAGCACCCTGACTGACGGTTTGCGCTGGAATGTAGTTGGCTATGCCTTGGACTTTGGCCTTTCTCAGATCCGTCATCTTCTGATGGTTGTCAGGTTCGTAGGAAATATCCCCCGTCTTGTAGTCACGCTCGATACCACCAATACGATGCTCCAAGCCCTTGGTTCCAGGCTTCGCCCAAACCCTCGCAAGCGTTTCGGGATCACGATTGGCGGGTTCGAAACCTTCAGGATTCGTCTCGAACGTCACGGGAAACTTTTCGAATTGATCGAGCTCGGGCACTTTCCAAGGCTCAGCAGCATTGGCCAGATAACCGTCGCTCAACAACATGACGGGTGTTGAAAATTTAGTGGCAATACGGACTGCTTCAATGGCCACCTCGAAGCAATCACCCGGCGTCGATGATGCGATGACGGGCATGGGGGTATCCGCGTGCCGACCAAACAATGCCTGATTTAAATCAGATTGTTCCGTTTTGGTCGGCATCCCCGTAGAAGGGCCACCCCTTTGAGTGTTCACAACGATCAACGGGAGTTCGGTCGCGCATGCCAGCGCAATCGCCTCGCCTTTAAGCGCAATACCCGGACCCGAGCTTGAGGTGACCCCAAGCGTGCCACCGAACGACGCTCCAATGGCCGCACACACCGCAGCGATCTCATCTTCTGCCTGGAAAGTCACGACCTCGAATTCTTTGTACTGGGCCAACGTATGAAGAAGCGAAGACGCTGGGGTAATCGGATAAGAGGCAAACGTCAACGGCACCTCAGCCAGAAGCCCACCTGCGATGAGACCGAACGCCAATGCTTCCGTACCCGTGGTATTTCGGTAGAGACCAGGCTCAACTTCGGCCCTTGGAATACGATAAACCTCAACGCCCGTTGGCAACTCAGCGGTTTCGCCATAACTATGGCCGGCATTCAAAGCGGCAACGTTGGCGTCGGCAATTTCTGGGCGGGTTTTGAATTTTGCTCGCAGATTTTCGATGGTGATCGTGCGATCACGATCAAAGAGCCACATCACCAGGCCCAGCGTCCACATGTTCTTGCAGCGAACAGCAAACTTATGGGACAGACCAAACGGTTCAACCGACGCAATCACTTGCTTCGTGATATCGATTGTAATCAACCGGTAGCCATCCAGACTGCCATCCTCAAGTGGGTTGTCCTTGTACCCGGCGCGGACCAAATTTTTATCCGTGAATGCGTCAGCATCCGCGATGATGAGGCCACCGGGCAGCAAATCTTTCAAATTCGTGATAAGGGCAGCGGGGTTCATGGCCACGAGGACGTCCACGTCATCACCGGCCGTGGTGACCTCATCTGACCCGAAGTAGATTTGAAACGCTGAGACCCCAAAGGTCGCACCTGCGGGCGCTCTAATCTCAGCAGGGAAGTCTGGAAAAGTCGCTAGGTCGTTTCCGTGCAGTGCGGTGGCTTCGGTAAAGTTACTGCCCGTAAGCTGCATCCCATCACCCGAATCACCGGCAAATCGAACCACTACGGCGCTTGATTGTGCACCCAGTAGTGGCGCTTCCACTTCTTTTTCGACGACTGACATCTTGACCCTCTATCAATGGTTCATTCACAGACTCAACTCGGAGTCTTAACCCTTAAAGCGAACCGCGCGCCCCGTTCTCAAACAAAGCCAACGAAACCTCTCCCATCCGTTGCTTTTTATCATTGAAGCCCACATCTCAACTAAGACCTCGAACGCTAGACTTCGGAACACCGGCCCTTCTAACGCTGGACGTTCGAGCACGCTTCCATTTTGAGACCACAACCTCCGTCCGCAGCATCGAGACCACCGCTCACGATCGTCTTTGCTTCAACCGAATCTGCCATCTCATCAGACGATCCCTTTTCCTTCGAGGTTAGCGAATACTTAGACACTAACGACTTCCCTATTCGATCAGCGACCCGTCTGTTGCGTTTTCTGTGCCAGGGACTTTGAGCCCTTTGGCGCCCGCGCAGGCGTTATCCCGCGATCAAAAAACGCTCGCGCGAGCATAGCAGAGCCATTATCAATAAAATAGATTCCAACTGTGAAAAATCATGCCTCATCAAAGGCTTTGATCGAGGATCAGCAGGGTCCGCTCGCTAGACCCGACCCCACAAGGATCAAAAAAAAACCGCTAGAGCATTGCCTCAATCAAGGTAGGTCCATTGCGTTCAAGCGCTTCCAGCAGCGCGACCTCAAATTCCGCAACCGACTCCGCGCGCCGACCCGGCACGCCCATGCTTTCGGCAAGCTTTACGAAATCGATGGCTGGCTCGGCAAGGTTAAATAATTGGGCGGCATGCTCTCCAACCGTGTTTACCCCCAGCCTCAAGTACTCCGTCTCTAAGATGCCGTAAATCTGATTATTAAAGATCACCGTGATGACATTGAGCGATTCCCTCGCTTGGGTCCAGAGCGCCTGATTCGTGTACATCGATGCCCCATCGCCCAGTAACGCAAACACTTGTCTTTCAGGCGCCGCAATCGCCGCACCGACCGCCGCCGGCCCGCCTTGACCGATAGATCCGCCTGTGAGGTTCAACCACGTGTGCGATTTCGATACTTGGGCCGGCGCCAACACCGCGGCCCCGCCGCCGGAATCACCGCACAGAATACTGTTTTCCGGCATATGCTTTGCGATGACATTGGACACCCCTCGCACAGACAGTTTGCCTTCGAGATCAGGCAGCGACTGGTGCTCATATCGGGGTGGATCCACTGCCTCAGCCCCCATCTCAGCGCAGAGGTCTTTGAGCGCTTGAATCACATTTTCGTGCCCCGCAGCGAGTCGCTGGACCAGGCAACCATCCGGAACCAACACACTGTCCTGGTTTGGATAAGCGAAAAAACTAACCGGACGCTCAGCACCCACAAGCACTAAGTGTTCAACGCCCGCCATCGCCGCCGTGACGTCCTCCGGAAAATAGGGTAAGCGCTCAACCATTGGGTGTCCTGGACCGGAATCAACTCTTGCCGGAAATGTGGTCATGCTGATCCTGCAACCCACTTTTGCCGCGATTCGAGCCGCCAGCAATCGGGCCTCAGGTTTCAACCCTTCTCGATCAATCAGCAACATCGATCTTGGGCTGAGCGCTTTCGCAACTTCACTGATTCGCTCAGTCTTGACGACTTCGGCGCCAGCAACGGGTAACGGCGCCGCCAGGCTATCTGCCTCACCCCAACAGGCCTCAGCGGGGATAATCAAGGTGGCCGTGCGACCTTCTGAGCCCTGCGAGGGAGAAAGCGATTTTGCCAACGCTTTCATGCCATCGCCCGCGAGACTCGTGGCCGTTGAATCCGTCTTGATCCAACTCGAGACATTATTGGCCAGCGTTTCAATATCTGATGTCAGCGGCGCGTCGAGGGGCACATGGTAGGTGGCATGATTACCCACCAAATTAATCAGGGGCGTTGCGGCTCGGCGCGCATTGTGAAGATTGGCGATGCCATTACCCAGGCCCGGCCCTAGGTGGAGCACTGTGATCGCCGGCTTTTCGGCGATACGCGCGTAGCCATCGGCAGCGCCCGTACAGACCCCCTCAAACAGACATAAAACACCCCGCATCTCAGGTACCGCATCAATCGCCTGCACGAGGTGCATTTCCGACGTGCCCGGATTGGCAAAGCAGGTCGTCACACCCGCCTCTACCAGTGATCTGATTAAGGACTCTGCCCCATTCATCCCTTGATCCCACCTCATCTGTTCGTCTCCGAATCATGCGGACTTCC
>JALRJG010000134.1 GCA_023261215.1 Pseudomonadales bacterium
ATTATCGGTGTTCGATCAGGCATCAGAATTGATTGAGCCATTAGCCATGCAGGTCGCCGAATCAGATCGCTTGTGGGGAGATGCAGCCTGTCCCATGCCAGATGCCGCATTGTTCAGCCCACATGGCATTGATTTAGTGACAGATAACTCGGATCAATTGCGACTGTTGGTCGTGAATCATGGCGGTCGAGAGTCGGTCGAAATGTTTGAAATGACCGAAGGGGCGACAGGGTGGCAGGCCACGTGGCGCGGCTGCGCGCTGCCTCCAGGTGACCCCTTCATTAACGACGTCTCGGGTCTAAAAGACGGGAGTTTTCTCGTGACTCACATGTGGGATAAGCACCTTCCCTTTGAAGAAGTCGCGCGGAAACTGACCTCGGGCGAATTCACGGGTTGGGTTTGGCGTTGGACTGAAGCAGATGGGTTTACGAAGTTAGGAGGATCCACCGAATTAATGCCCAATGGGATCGTATTGTCTGCAGATGAGCAGTTTGCCTACGTGAATATCTACATGGGCAATAAAACGATCAAGGTGGATCTCAGCGCCCAAGAGAAGGTGGGTGAATTTTCGGTGCGGCAACCAGATAACATCACGCGCGATGAAGCGGGTGCGCTTTGGGTCGCATCCCATCAACATGACCCATTAGGGCAAAGCTGTGACGGGGTAGAGGAAGCCGCCTGTTTATTGCCGTTCCGCGTCGTGCGCGTCGATCCAGACACCCTTGAAACGGAGGTGGTGGTTGATCATTCCGGCGAACCCATGGGGTATGCAACGGTGGCGACGAAGATCGGTGATCGATTGTTCATGGGCAGTGCGCATGGTGATCGTATCGCAATCCAACCGCTGAATTGACTGGGGCCAAAGGGTAAATAGCGGCATTTCACTCAGTGCCCGCGTTAATGCTTGGCTGAGCCAAGCGCGGGTGCCAAAGGAGAGCCATCTAGCAGCGGACCAGTCCGGTCTTAAGACTCCGTGGCTCTCTATGGGCTGCTCAGAGAAACGTCGCGAATTGCTCGACCGCAAAGCGCTCGCTCACCAACGTATTCACCGGTGCGCTAATGTCGGGCTCGCCAATGGCGACACCGCAAAAAAGCATCAGCTCCGGGTCAGCTCCAACGAATTCAGACACGGTCTCCGCGCGATTCGCCCAAGCCTCTTGCGCACAGGTGCCCAGGCCAGCCTCAGTCGCGAGCAGCATAAAGGTTTGCAAGAACATGCCGAGATCAGACCACTGAGGGGGTCCCATTTGACGGTCGACAAAGCAGAAAATACTGGCTGGGGCCCCAAAGAAATTAAAATTTTCGGCTAACCGCCGCAGACGGGCGGGTTTGTCTTCTCGAGGGATACCGAGCAGTGCGTACATTTGCTCACCAACTTGGAACCGAGCGCTGCGATAAGGGTCCTTCAGTCCGTCTGGATAGATGGCATAGGCCGCCGGTTCGGGCGCTCTCTTTTCCTGAAGCACGGCTTTGAAACGCGTCATCGCCTCGCCATTGATGACATAAACCCGCCAGGGTTGGACGTTGCCGCCCGAAGGCGCTCGAGCCGCCTTTTCGAGGAGTGTTGCAAGGACCTCCGTGCTGACAGGTGTGTCGGTAAACGCTCGGATGGACTTGCGTGTAGAGACGGCATCGCTGACATTCATAACCAATCCTGTGTCGCTTGGGTGCGGGCGAAGATGCTATCACATGCCTCATAGCTTGCGGCGCGCGCTGCTGCAGCGAGTCACCTCGCGTGGTTTGGGTGCCCGCTGACGTGAGGAAGGCGTGTGAACATGGGTTTTCCACCCACGATGGCTGCTGTGCGAGCGCCGTCGACCCGTGGGGTCGGGGTGAATCCACTGCTTCACCACCCGCCCAGCGGCTCGGGCGAGTTCAGCCACGCTTTGAAGCGCCAACACACACCACCATTTTTACTCAATTGGGTGAGGATAGGCAGACGCCCGAGTCATTGAGTGAGATCTCCGAGTGGATTAGATGGGGAGAGGCGCACCCTCCTTGACATCTTCCATCACAACGTAGGTTCTAGAGTCACTGACGCCAGGGAGCGTGAGCAGGGTTTCGCCTAAGAGTGCGCGATAGGCTCTCATATCGGCAACTCGAGCTTTGATGAGGTAATCGAAATTGCCAGACACAAGATGGCATTCCAAGACTTGGGGTAGCTGAATGACCGCATTCTTGAATGCGTCGAAGATGTCTGAGGAGGTTCGCGTGAGGGTGATCTCGACAAAAACGAGCAGCCCCAGATTCAACGCTGAGGGGTTAATCTTGGTCTCATAGCTTTGAATGATCCCCGCCGCTTCGAGCGCTCTGACACGCTCTTTACACGGCGTCACGCTCAGGCCGATCTCCGAGGCCAGCGCTGTGTGGGTAATTCGCGCGTTGTTTTGAAGTGCTCGAAGAATCGACAGATCGATGCGGTCTAGGGCTTTGTTTTTGGCCATTGAAACCTCCTCTCGAATGGCTAGAAGTATTGTCATCCCGTTGCGGGCTCGGGGTGCCTTGCCCTCTTGGCATCTCGCCATGCCGACTGACGTTGCGCACGTGCGTTGTGAACGATTGACTCAGAGACGCGGGCTTTGACTCGCCGCCTGCGGGTTCGGCATCACGCATGCGACGCGCTCTACAGAGATCCAGTAACCTTTTCGTTCGTGCCATTCAGAACTCACTTCTGACTACCAAGCCCTTAATCATCTTGCGATTCACTTTGAGACCCACTTTGTTGGCTGGTGGGTATTCGTCCTAATGGGTTTTGCCAGCGAGTGGGGAATTGTCTCTCATGACTGAATAGTCAAAATAACTAAATAATAGACCTATTAAAACGTATTTCGTTATAAAAAAACTATTTTAAAGCTTAAAACGCTTTTTAAATAGACGAAAAAAGTGAGATTAAAATAAGCCTCTTATCTAGAATCCGAATCGAGTCAGCGGATCTGATCTTCGGGTGTGTCTCTGTTGTATCGACCTCTGACCATAGTCGGGTAATTCTCTGAGAGGTGTCTCTTGAAAATTGGTGTACCAAAGGAAATCAAAAATCACGAGTATCGTGTGGGGCTCATTCCTCTGTCCGTTGCTGAACTAATCCGCGAGGGGCATGAAGTCTTGATTGAGCGCAGTGCAGGCGTAGGCGCGGGGTTCAGCGACGATGATTATCGCGCGGTCGGCGCTTCGGTCGTGGATACGGCTCAAGCTGTCTTCGATCAATCTCGGATGATTGTGAAAGTGAAGGAGCCGCAGACCGTAGAGCGCGCGATGCTGACTGAGCGCCATCTTCTCTTTACGTATTTGCATCTGGCCCCCGACCGACCCCAGACCGAGGAATTGATCGCCTCAGGCGCGTGTTGCGTCGCTTACGAAACAGTCACCGATGCGCAGGGTCGCTTGCCGCTGTTGGCACCCATGTCAGAAGTTGCAGGGCGGCTCTCCGTTCAAGCAGGTGCGCATTGCCTGGAGCGCGCCCAAGGTGGGCGAGGCATTCTACTCGGTGGGGTCGCGGGCGTTCAGCGAGGGCACGTTTTGGTCTTGGGGGGTGGCGTCGTTGGCCGGCAAGCGATACGGATGGCCTTAGGGTTGGAGGCGCAGGTCACCGTGCTGGATACCAATCTCGATTCGCTAAGACTCATCGATCAACAGTTCGAAGGCCGGGTGAATACGCGATTTTCAACACACGCTGCAGTCGCTGAATTGGTGCAAACGGCCGACCTTGTGATTGGCAGCGTCCTGATTCCTGGTGCTTCGGCACCCAAGCTGGTGACCGAGGAGATGGTCAAAACGATGGCGCCCGGGTCGGTGTTAGTCGATGTCGCCATCGACCAAGGTGGGTGTTTCGCGACATCGCGCGCAACAACGCATGCAGATCCCACCTATCTTGTGCATGACGTCGTGCATTATTGCGTTGCCAACATGCCCGGAGCCGTGCCAAGAACCTCTAGTCTAGCGCTCAACCAGGCCACGCTGCCTTTTGTGAAGCGATTAGCTGGAGAAGACCTTGAGGCTTTGAAGGTAGATCCGCACCTGAGAGCGGGCCTCGCCGTCATGAGTGGGTCGCTGGTGTCTGAACATGTGGCCGACGCGCATCAACTGCCTTGGAAGACCGCCGAGGAAATGTTGGCGTAGTGCTCAGCCTGGCGCATTCGAGAGAGAGGTGCGACGCCAGGATTGATCTGAGTATCCATGAGCTAGATGCACCCAGTTGCAGTGATCGAATTCCGTATGCGGGCGGTAGCTCGCTGCGGAATTAGTTGTCGAAACTCTAAACGCCTCTTCGTGAAATACCCACTGCCGAGGTTATGAATCAGGTCTCTCACAATTCACCAAGGTCACAGCCGCGACGCTCCAAAATAGGCCGCAACTCTCGATAAGCGGCCGGCGTGAGGCTTAGCGGTATCCGAGGGTAAAGGTGATGAATGATGTGGTATTGCATGCCAGCCGAGAAAAGATTCCCTAGCTTCGATCTAAATGCTCGTGTATCAAGGTAGCGGCCTTGCAGTTCTGCAGGATGATGCGGTGCCCACGATAGGTAGTAGCGTAAATGAAAGCCGGCAATCAGTTTTGGCACCCACCAAATGAGCGCTGCCTCGATGGCGTGGCCAGTCCAAGCCAGGGTGAACATGATGGCGAGATAGATGAGTTGGTACACCACTTGATGGATCACTAATCTCGACTCGCCAATCCGTTCAAGGCACTGCCCATAGGCGGCGCCCTCCTCAGAACCTGGCTGGAGGTTTCTGATGTGCTGGGCGAGGAATGCCCAACCGTCTTTTGCATGAATCTTGTAGTCGGGGTCGAGCAGGGGATCATTGCAGTGACGATGATGCTCCATGTGTGTTGCTCGAAGCGCGCGGTAGGACGACACGATGGGAAGAGGTGAGATGTGACCTAGCAGTTCATTGAGCCAATACAGATTCGTGCCTTTGCGTCCAACGATGCCATGTTGTGCTTCATGGGAGGGCAGGTAAGCCAACATGAGATTGAGAGTGGCAATTGGGAAGGCGAGCCAAAGCGACACGAAACCCGTCAACACCAGCGGGAACAGCGAAAAGAAAATC
>JALRJG010000135.1 GCA_023261215.1 Pseudomonadales bacterium
GACAGTGGCTACCGCCATCAAATCACTCACGAGCTTCGAGTCGCAAATCCAGATCACCCAGTTGCTGCCGGTATACCCCCCACATTTTCGATGACGGATGAACTCTATCTCTTTGAGGTATTTGAAGACGAAGTAGACCCTTTGCTTACGAGCAACTACACCTTCGATGACGATCACTTTTTTTCAGCAACGAAAGCGGTTCGAGATAAGGTCATGTTTTCCAATGAAGGCTGGTCGCACGAATCCGGCAGTTCGCTCGTTGGCTGGACCAAGCAGGTCGCTGCCAGTCGTCTCACCTACCTGCAGGGCGGCGATGATCCGGTCGCCTACGCGAATCCTCACTATCAGCGCCTCATTCGAAATGCCATTGATTGGGTTGCTAAACGCACGGGTTGACGAGTTCTCGCTGACTTAACATCCCGGCAGATCCGCTTCGATTCTCTTCGGTCGAGTCTCATTTGACCGATTCATGATCAACCCGGGGCCTGGCTTTCTATCCGCACTTCGTGCACGGAATCCTCACGGCTACTGAAGACAAGCCGCGAGGACAGGAGGCGCTAGACAATAATGTGGCTGCGTCAAGACCGGCTCACGTACCCAAGGCATAGCCACCGCCATTCATGTCAAAGCCGAACCCAGTCTCCAGAAAAACCGTCTTGACTGACTCTTTTTCAATCCCTAGGCTGTTGGGTCCCGCAGCGAAGGTGCGTGTCCCCGGTTACAGTCAGAGACCCTATCGTTATGACCACTGAGATCCAGCGCGGTGCGCATCACGGCATGAAAGCCATCGTCACCGGTGCTAACAGCGGCATTGGCCTCGCCACCGCTCAGCGACTTCTGAACGAAGGTGCCAAGGTGCTGATGGTCGACCTGGCGGAGGAGGCATCGATTAAGCATCCGGCTGCAAGCTATCTGCAAGCCGATGTTGCCGGCGAAGAGGCCCATGAACACATTGCTGCCTCTGCGAAAGACCATCTCGGGGGCATCGATTTTCTCATCAACAATGCGGGCATGGTCGGTGGTGGACCTGTTGAATCCATGACGTTTGCCGATTGGGGCCGCATCCTCGACGTCAACCTCTCGGCCGTATTCCGGCTTTGCCAAGCGAGCATTCCCTCGTTGAAGCAAAGCACTCGAGGCCGCATCGTCAATATCGGATCCATCATGACCACGCTTGCTGGCGTTGGCATGGGCGCATACACCACGTCCAAACATGCGGTCGCCGGACTGACCAAGACGCTTGCACTGGAACTCGGCGAATTCGGTATCACTGCGAATTTCATTCAACCCGGCGCCATTATCACCGGCATCACTCAAGCATCGCTGGACGCGGGTCCTGAGTTCGAACGTTTTTGGTCGGAAAAATCTGCTCTAGGGCGACTCGGTCGCCCAGAAGATATCGCTGCCGCGATCAATTTCCTCGTGAGCGAAGATGCCAGCTTTATCACGGGTCATGGCCTCGTGGTGGACGGTGGCGTGATGAGAAAGGCTTGACCTTTCGCGCCTTAACTTTTCAACTAACCTTACTTAACCCAACCCTAAGACCGATTTAAGGAGCAATGAACCATGGATCTACAACTCAAAGGTCACAATGTGCTTGTGACAGGCGGCACCAAAGGCATCGGACGCGCCATCGTGGAAGTGCTTTCAGATGAAGGATGCAACATTGCCCTGTGTGCGCGAAATGCGGATGACGTCAATGCTGCGGTAGAAGCCATTTCTGCCAAGGGCGTCAAAGTCGTGGGCCAACAGCTCGACGTAGGTGATGGCGATGCCTTTAAAGCTTGGATTGCTGAGGCTGGCGAGGCGCTCGGCGGGCTGGACGCCTATGTTTCAAATGTGAGTGGCTCTAATGCCCCAGGTGATGCTGGATGGAAATCGCACTTTGACTACAACATCATGTCCGCGGTTCACGGTGTTGAGGCGTGCCTGCCTTTTTTTGAAAAATCTTCAAACCCGAGTGTGGTTATGATTTCAACCACTGCCGCTCTGGAACACTTCATTAATGCCGGGCCTTACAACGCCATGAAAGCTGGCCTTTTGAATTACTCCGGCGCCTTGGCTCAAGAACTCGGCGCCAAGGGCATCCGCGTCAATGCGATCAGCCCAGGCCCGATCTTCATTGAGGGCGGCTCATGGGACAAAATTAAACAAGCGATGACCGCGTTCTACGACTCAACGGTTGCGCAAATCCCCCTCGGGAGAATGGGCACTGCTGACGAAGTTGCCGCTCAAGCAGCGCTTTTGATTAGCCCGAGAGGCGGTTTCACCACCGGGACCAACGTGGTCATCGATGGCGGCCTAACCAAGCGCATTCAATACTAATCTCAACTCATTAGGGGGACGGGCATGTCAGAACCCGCGATTCAGGCTTATTTAGTGGCTGCAGGTGACTTCCACGACATCGATTTCGCTCGATTGGAATTGCTCAAACTGCTCGCCGAGCACGAGAACATTCGTACGACAGTAGCAAGCGATTACAGCGATATCGAAGGGATTCAGGCTTCGGATTTTTTAATCTCCTACACTTGCAACTTGGTACCGAGTGAGGCCGAGCAAGCAGCCCTTAAGGCCTTCGTTGAATCAGGAAAGAAATGGTTCGCGCTGCATGGCACCAATTCGATTCTTGAGTTCACCGACGCGGGGGTCGCATGCCCTGAAACCGCACCCGTTTTCATGGAGACCCTGGGCTCACAGTTTATGGCGCATCCGCCGATTCAGCCCTTCACGGTTAAAACCACACAGCCAGATCATCCCTTGGTAAAAGGCGTGGGAGAGTTCGAAACCGATGATGAGTTGTATCTGTGTAAGGCGCTGGCACAGCTTGATGTACTCTTGCATACGGACTTTACTGGCGAGGCCTCAGGCTTTGTTCATGCCGAGTGGCCTGACGATGAGCCGAGACCCGTGTACTACATCAACCGCCTGGGAGAGGGCGAAGTGCTCTACCTCAACTTGGGCCACTGTCGTGGGCACTACGATATGCAGCCCCGAGTCCCTTATTACCCCGTCATAGAGCGGGGCTCTTGGGAAAAACCTGAGTACTACGAATTGCTGAGGCGAGGCCTTAAGTACTGCGCCGGGGTGTAACAGGCATGGCTCGTCCATTTCGATTTGCGGTTCAAAGTTTCAATGCTGCTTCAGGCGCCGACTGGGCGAGCAAGGTACAACGCGCTGAATCGCTCGGCTACAGTGCGTTCCACTTGGCGGATCACATTATCGGGCCCGGACCTGCGCTGTCTCGAACAAATCATCCCATTCAGGGACTCGCTGCCGTGCCCGCCATGGCTTACGCAGCTGCGGTGACGAAGTCGATCCGTATTGGCTGTCGCGTCTTCTGCGTTGACTACCGACTACCCGTGGTTCTGGCCAAAGAAGCCATGACAATCGACTTGCTCTCTAATGGTCGCTTGGAACTCGGTTTGGGCGCAGGGTGGCTCAAAGATGAATACGAAGCGGTGGGTCTAACCATGGATACGCCCGGGACTCGTATCGGTCGATTGGAGGATGTCATTCGAGCGGTGAAAGCCTATTGCGTTGAAGACGAGCTAGCGGTCAACAACGAATCGGTTCAATGGAATGAATTCCAGGGCCTACCCAAACCGGTCCAAACGCCCCATCCCCCCATCATGATCGGCGGCGGATCGAAACGCGTACTCACGCTGGCCGGGGAAACAGCAGATATCGTGAGTTTTAACTTTAACAATCGCCAAGGCGTGATCGGCCCCGATGGCGTTCAAATGTCCACGGCGGCTGAAACCGCCAAAAAACTCGATTGGATTAAAGCGGGCGCCGGTGACCGATTTGATCAGATCGAGCTCGAAATCGGTGCTTATTTCACCTTTGTTACAGGTCAACCGGACCCGATTGTGTCCATGTTCTCCCAGAATTTCGGGCTGCCAGAAGACGAGATGCGCCAACATCCCCACGCGCTGTTTGGGGGGGTCTCAGCCATTTGCGATGAACTGGAACGCCGACGAGAGGCCTATGGCATCTCGTACATCACCGTTGGTGAAGACAACATGGACAGTTTTGCCCCTGTGGTCGATCAGCTCAATGGGCACTAAAGCAGGCCCCACCAACCGATCCATTTATTGACCAACATAAGGAGGCCCTGATGAGTCTTCAAGGAAAAACCGCAGTTGTGATTGGCGCTTCTGGCCAACACAATTTTGGCGTGGCCATTGCGCGAGCTTTTGCCGCAGACGGTGCAAAAGTCATTGTCTCGGGCCGCCGAATAGAGCCCTTAAAAGCACTTGCAGACGAACTGGGTGGTCTTGCGATCGCTTGCGACATGAGCGATGAGTCATCGATTAAAGCGCTTTTTGAAACTGCCACGCAGCAAGCAGGGCCGATTCATATTGCGGTCAACAGTGCCGGCGCACTTGCGGGGAATCCCATCGCCGCGCTAACTAGGGAAGCCATTCAACCCACATTGGATGTCTCGTTCACCGGCGCCTTGCTGATGTTCAGATACGCAGCCGAGGCCATGACCGAGGGAGGGTCGGTCATCACCATCTCGTCACTGACCGCACGACTTCCAGGTCCTGGGCTTGCCGTCTATGCTGCGGCACGTGCAGGCATCGATTATGCGATCAAGATTGCCGCGGTGGAGTATGGGCCTCAAAAGATTCGCTTCAATTCCATTGCGGCGGGTCTCATACGAACTGACATGACCGACGCCATCTTCGAGCATAGCGATTCCGAAGCGCGTTTCATTCCTCATATCCCCGCAGGGCGCATGGGAAATATCAACGACATCGCACAAACCGCTTTGTGGCTGGCCGACGATGATCGATCAAGCTTTATCAACGGCCAGCTGATTGACGTTTCCGGTGGTCAACACAATGGTCAACTACCGCACTAGCCTGCGGCGCTTCGAGCCTGTGGACCCAAAGAACCACGCTAGCCAAGAGACACTCAATACCAAGGACTGACGCCATGACCACATTGCTTGCTCATATTGAAATCAAACCGGGGTGCGAGGCGCAGTTTGAAGCCATCATGGAAGACAT
>JALRJG010000136.1 GCA_023261215.1 Pseudomonadales bacterium
TTCCGCCTTGAGCTCGAACGTGAACTGATGCTCCTCAAGGATTTGCTCGTCAGTCCACCGATTCGCGCGATAAAACTTAGCTATGATCGGCTCGTCATCTTCAATGCCAATTTGGTAAACGCGATTCTCGTAGCTATTGAGCTCAATCAGCCTTGCGTCAGGTTGCAGACCCAGCGATTCGATCGCGTCCAAGATGGTGTCGGGCGTTAAGGTTGAGAAATCTGCTGGTGGCATGAGTGACGCCCTACGAGAGCACGGAGGCTTTGATGTGGGCTAGGAGCGTCTGTCCCGGCTCGAGATTGAGGCTCTCGCAAGATTTGCGAGTGATCTGGGCGAGAAACGATTGGCCTTCACAATTTAAGCGAACCAGCGCACGGCCCCCGCTTAGATCAATTCCCTCAACCGCACACCTTAAGTGATTCAAAATGCTGCTGTTGGGATGCTCGGAGAGGGACAAGCTGACATCCTGTACTCGGATCAGTAAGCGATGGTCAGTGTTCATCGATAACGTCGTGTCGGGAATCCACATGCTCTGCTGGCCGATGGTCAATTCGGTCAGTTCCTGAGTTTCATCCAGCTTCGAGGCTCGACCTATCAGGACGCAAGCGGCATCCTCCAGATGGTATTTCGCAAGTTCAAAGTCGGCGGCGAGCCCGCTGAGGGGTTCATAGCGTTTGAGTAAGCCGGATTCGAGCCACAAAACTGTGTCTGCAAGACGCACAATTTCATCCCAGCGATGGCTCACGTAAATCATAGGTATGCCGAACTCTGACTTGATCCGCAGAAGAATTCGAATCAATTGCATACGAGCGCGGGGATCGAGAGACGCCAACGGCTCATCGAGCAACAGCAACCTAGGTTGGTTAATCAAGGTTCTGGCGAGGCCCACCCGTTGTTGTTCTCCGCCCGATAATGTGGAGGGCGCGCGATCAAGCAATGAACCGATATCGGTCGCCTCGACGACTGCGGTCCAATCGAGTCCAAGCTGCTGATGGGCTCGGCGCTCAGCGTAGGCTAAGTTGCCGCGTACGCTGAGGTGCGGTAGCAGTTGCTGATCTTGGAATACAAAGCCGATGCCCCGCGCCTCGGGTGCGGAGAAGTGATGTCTCGCTTGCCAGAGCTCATCGCCAAACCGAATGGTGGTGCCCACGGATTCGCGTTCCGGGCAAAGCCCCGCAATGGCTTTTAGTAATGTTGATTTCCCCGCACCTGATTGTCCATAAAGTGCTAACACGCCACTGAGAACGGTTTCGAACGCGCAATTGAGTACAGGCTTCGAGGCTCGAGTGATGTTGAGATCGACCGAAAGCGTCGCTTGTGGGCCATGACTTAAAGGTGTCATTGATGGCCCCCCATTTTCGATTGCCCAGCTTTATGATTGAGCCATTCCACAGTGATTAATGCGGTAAACGCGAAGCCAATCAGTGAGGCAGCCAGGGCGTGGGCCCGTGCGTAGTCTAGGGTTTCAACATAATCGAAAAGGGCGACGGACACGACCCGTGTTTCTTCAGGAATGTTGCCGCCAATCATAAGGACAATACCGAATTCGCCCACGGTGTGAGCAAAGGTCATGACGCAGGCGATCAGAAAGCCATGCCGGGCGAGCGGGATGGACACTGTGAAGAAACGATCGAGGGTGCCAGCGCCCAGCACGCGACTGGCGTCAATGAGTGATTGAGGGATTTGGCGAAACGCCACCACCATCGGTTGGACAAAAAAGGGCAGTGAATACAGTGTTGACCCAATCACAAGCCCAGCAAAACTGAAAGCCAAGGAGGCGTCAAACAAGAATTGCCAACTTTGCCCAAGGGCGCCTTGAGGCGCAAACGCGAGCAGGAGATAAAACCCGATCACAGTCGGAGGCATGACCAATGGTAGGGAAACCAGCGGTTGTGCCAGACGAGCCGTGAGTGACTCGCTTCTGGCGAGCCACCACGCGAGCGGTAGGCCAGCAATTGCGAGGACCAGCGTCGTGGTTGCCGCAAGTTGGACCGTGGTGATGATGACCGACCACTCAACGCTCATGGTGATTTCCAATAGGAGGTTGGGCGGGGGGCTGGTAGCCAAGGCGTCTTAAGTGATCCGCGCCTTTGCTGGAATCCAGATAGGCAAGCAGTTGTTCCCCTAGAGGATGGATCGCCAGAACGACGCGTTTTTGCTCAATCACCGGGTAGAGCCGAGGATCAATTGTCAGGAGGTCTTGCTCGGGAAGGCTCGCGAATAGGGCCTGGGTTTTGGAAATGAATGCGCCTTCGACCACTCCTTGCTCGGCATACTGAAAGGCGATGCCCACATTGGCTGCAAAGACCACATCTTTGCGATGAGGTAGCCACCCGTTAGCCACCAGCGTCTCAGCCGCGGCGCCGTAGGGGGCGTGTAACGGATTGGCAATCGCGATCAATCCTCGGAATGCTTCGAGCGCATCATCCCATGCGTGCTGACGGTTTGGGAGCCAGAGTACGAGTTGACCTATGGCATAGGGGCTTAGCGAACCGGGGATCGCAATACCTAACTGCATCAGTCGTTCAGGACGCGCGCCATCAGCAGAAAAGAAGAGATGATACCTTGCACCCTGCTGGATCTGAGCAAAGAGCAGGCCCGACGCCGCCGCATTGAGATGAAAATCATCATGACCAGCGCCGAGCCCCTCTTGAAGGAGTTCGATGAGCGGTAGTCTGAAATTTGAGGCGACCGCAATGGAAAGCGGTTCCGCCGTGACAATGATTGAGCTCGACCAGAGCCAGAGGCCCAAGAGGGCGCGCGAGATCAGTGAGCTACACCTCGCCGCGAGATGCGCGCTGGACAAAATCATTGATGAGCCATCCGGAAATTGAAATCATCGCGGGTGGATTGGGCAATTGGTCGTAAGGGAACCATTGCGCGTCCGCAAGTTCGGCTTCCTGAATGGTGATGTCCCCACTGTCATATTCTGCGTGAAATCCGAGCATGAGCGAGTTGGGAAAGGGCCAGGACTGACTCGAAAAATATTTCAGGTTTTTAACTCGGATGCCAACTTCCTCAAACACCTCTCGGTGAACCGTGGTTTCAATCGATTCTCCCGGTTCCACAAAGCCCGCCAGCGTGGAGTAAAAATTACCTCGGGCGTTCACGTTCTTTGCCAGCAGAATCTCAGTGCCCTTGTTCACACAGACGATAATGCTGGGGGATAGCCTTGGGTAAAAGAATAATCGACAATCGCCGCACTGGTAGCTCCGATCGCCCTGGTTGAGAGACGTTTCACTGCCACATTGGCCACAAAACCGGTGGGTTCGATGCCATTCGATGATTTGTTTGGCTCGGCCCAACAAGTAAAAGAGGTCGCTGTCCACCTTGCCGAGGAACCACCACAGTGACTCGAAGCCGTAGCCCTCAGGTTGGTCTACATCCTCATCGACCTCAACGGCGAATATGGGCACTTGGTTGACCACGCCCAAGCAGTGTTCCGAGCGCGCCTCAAGTCCGCACCAGCGCCAATCGTCGAGACTGAGAGGGGAGATATCACTGTCGTCGTCTCTAATCAGTAAGTCATCGCCAGAGACCACAATATAAAACGCGGCAGCAGCCCCTTCTGGTGCAATGTGGGTAGATTCAAAGGTTGTGGCGAGGTGACCGAGCGACTGCCAATCCATGTTGCGAGCCTTAAAAAATTCAGCCTCGACTTTATCACACCTGAAGGATGGATCTTGGTGGTCGAGAGTCTCATTCAGACCTGGTTTGATCGGTGCCGAGGGTTCGCGCGACACAGAGCACAGTGACAGATTGTGCGCCGGCGGCCTTGATGATCCGCGTGGCCTCATTGGCCGTGGCCATGGTGGTGACCACATCATCAATCAGCGCAATGCGAAGTCCTGCCAGTGACTGAGTGGTGATGAACGCATCAGTGATGATCGCCCGTCGTTCGCTCGCGTTCAGTGACTTCATGGCCTGGGTTTGTCGCACTTGTCTCAGAACGTGACGAGAGGTTGGAATCTCAATCGCGCGGCTTAGATCTTCAGCAAGGAGCTCTGCTTGATTGAATCCTCGGCGCCATCTTTTCCAGGCGTGTAACGGCATTGGGAGTAGCAGATCGAACCGACGCTGCCTTTGGTTGACAGCATCAATCAGTAGCTCAGCCAGAAGCCGCCCGACGTGAAGGCGTCCATGTAACTTGAACGCTTTAATCAACTGATCAACGGGGAATTCATAGGTCAGCGCGGGAATCATGGCGTCAAAGAGCGGTGGATTGAGCCTGCAAGGCCCGCACGACGGTTCTATTGAATCGCCCGTCCGGGGTAGGCCGCACCGGTGACAATACCGTGAGAGCCAAGGTAAATCTCTGCGGCAATCCAAGCAAAGCGAGCCGCCTGGACTTGCTTCATCGCCGTCGCATAAAAGGCAGCTTCCAGATAAGCGCAGCGAAGACAATCCCCTAAGAATGAGGGGCCAAGCGCGGGGAAATAGTAAGGGTGCAAATTTGGCGATAGCGGGACTCGCCCCTTCTGAAAAGGTGGGTTCAGCTCGAACCACAGTTTTCAACCGGGGCGTCTAGTGGACAAATGACAACCTCTCGCAGTTGCGTACTCCATCGCTGAATCCAGGATCGAACCGCGCCGTCTCGCAGCGTCAATGTTGAATTGATCGGGAAAAAATCAACGCTAATACGAAACTGATCTTTAGCCAGGAAATACTTGGTCATGGATAGAAGGGGCGCCTGCTGGGGGGGATCCCAGCAGCTGCTAATGAGGAGTTCGATATAGAATCCTGCCTCTTCGCTGCTTGAGAAAGATTCTGTTGTACTAGACGGACACCGCGCTCGCTGAATGGATTGCTCGATCTTGAGCAGGTGATTGAGATCCGGCGGGCTGCCCAATTTGCTGTGCTCAAGCTGTATCGCTGTCTGCCCCTCCGCACTTAACGGGGATTCAAATCGACTGAGTTTAAGGGCTCTGCTTGTGAACCCTTCAACCTCTTGCCATCCCTCTGGAATGGGCGCCCGAATTTCATAATGCGTCGTT
>JALRJG010000137.1 GCA_023261215.1 Pseudomonadales bacterium
AGT
Source organism: Pseudomonadales bacterium (assembly GCA_023261215.1). GTDB lineage: Bacteria > Pseudomonadota > Gammaproteobacteria > Pseudomonadales > Azotimanducaceae > UBA9926. Next base: position 4 of record JALRJG010000137.1, read on the forward strand.
GATGAGGCCGACCGCCATGCCACCGACTGCACCCGCCACAATCGCCCAGAAAACGTTGATGGACAGATCCAGCTGACCCGTAAGCCAGTAAGCGGCACCCATCAGCAAGAGCGCCGATAGTTGGTGGCCATTTCGAAGGGCTTGTTCAGGCGCAGCATTCGAGCGCATGCGGACCACGAGAATCCCGATAACGGAACAGACGAGGCCGAGTGACGCAAGAATGAGCGGGAACGCCATTAAGTTCGCCTGGGCTTGAGCGCCTGAGACGCCAGCCAGCAAGGCGTTGGTGCTTGGATCAGACATGACCATGGTCGATGCAATCGCGATCGTTGCGATCATCGAACCACAGTAGGATTCGAAGATATCAGAGCCCATACCAGCGACGTCTCCGACGTTATCGCCCACGTTATCGGCGATGACACCTGGGTTTCGGGGATCATCCTCTGGAATGCCGGCTTCAACTTTGCCCACGAGATCAGCACCAACATCCGCACTTTTAGTGTAGATCCCACCGCCAACTCGAGAGAATAACGCGACACTGGACGCGCCCATACCGAATCCGTGAATGGCATGTGCCGATTCAGGGTCACCACCGAAGAGCCAGTAGAGGAAGCCAAGCCCAACAAGACCTAGAGACGCAACGCAGAGGCCCATGATCGAACCACCGTAGAATGCGATCGTTAGTGCGCCGGCTTGGCCTTGGGTCTGTGCCGCGGTCGTTGTTCTGACGTTCGCTTTTGTGGCCGAAAACATGCCGAGATAACCCGCAAGCCCTGAAGCTAACGCGCCCACCGCGAAGGAAATGGCGGTGTTAGCACCCAAGGCGAAATACAAAATCGCACAAAGGGGTGCAGCGAAAAGAAATAAGAGCCGGTATTCGGTGTTCATGAACACCATGGCGCCTTCGTGGATGGCGTCGGCAATTTTTTTGATCTTGTCATCGCCTTCGTCTTGGCGAACCATGATGGTGTAGATCACAAACGCGACAACGAGTCCCGCGACGCCAAAGAGTGGCGGTAATAATGAATCTAAAATCATATCTAGTCTCGATTGAGGTTGGTTTGGGAATTGCCCGCCCCCCGGGCAGCGCACAATGGTACAAAATTGTGAGCTTTGAGGGAACTCTTTGTGTGGAAAGGTGCCGAATTTTCAGCCAGTTAGCCCTGCTCGAGGAGCCGTCTTAAGTCGCTCATAGCGGCATTCGCACGAGAGATGTGGGACGCCATGACCAGCGAATGGTTTGCCAACATGCCAAAGCCGCTGCCGTTCAAGATCATGGGGCTCCACAGCGTCTCTTGGGTGGGTTCAAGCTCCCGAATGATCTGACGCAAACTCACCCGAGCATTTTTCTTGTCTAACACGTCCGCAAAATCTGCATCCACGGCTTGCAAGAGATGCAAGATCGCGAACGTCGACCCTCGCGCTTCATAAAAAACATCGTCTAGCTCAAGCCAGGGCGTCTTGATGGTTTGATCGGTACGTGTCTCGGTTGATTGACGCGCCGCCTCGTCCCCAGCCAGCGATGTATCGAGCTGGCGCTTGCCGACGCTGGCGCTCAGCCGTTGGGACAAACTGCCGAGCCGAGTTTCCACTTCACCCAGCCAGACACTTAAGTTGTCTGCGCGGGCATAAAATTGCGCATCCGGTCGCTGCTCATCACCCAGACGGCGAAGGTAACGTTGTAGCGATTCGATCCCCTTGGCATATTCGGATTCGGTTTGTGGGATGAGCCAAGACTCGCTATCGAAATAAAATTGATTTTCCGTGGTCACGAGGTCGGCATCTTCGGTGCTTTGGGATTGTGATCGGCTCATGGTGTTGCGAAGTGCCCGCGCGAAGTCCCGACATTGCACCAACACGCCGAATTCCCAATTGGGTACATTGTCCATCATTGAGCTGGGTGGCATAACGTCATTGCTCAAATAACCTCCGGGCTTTTCAAGGAGGGATGACATGAGTCGTGAGAGGGTGGCGACGCTGCGCGTGCCCACCACGGGCTGAATCTGCGCTCGAGTGAGTGTTTGATCGATGTCAGCCATGTCGAATCGTTCGGGGGTCTGATTGAAATAAAAGCCGAGTGGCAGGAGCGCCATAAGAAGGAGACCGAGCGCGTAACTCACCCCTTTGAGAGGGGGCGTTTTGACAGCGCCGGTCTCCAAGCGCTCGCTTGATCGCGTCAACCACATGCTGAGTCGTTCTTTCACAGGTCCTCTTCCTCCTTTCGATCGGTATTTTCGGAGGTAAATACCAGGTCGATTCTCGCGGGGGTGTCAATTTGTAATGTTGCGCGCAGTCTCTCGGTCATCTGTTGATTGATCGATTGATATATCCAACGGCCTTCCTCATCGCTCAAGGCGTAGATAATGACCTTGGCTTGATGCTGTTGGACGCTCTCGGCAATATCCGCGAAAAAAGACTCAACCGCACGCATCAGTGCGTCGTCGTGATTGGGCAATAAAGACGAACTCGTCACCCAACCAGGAAGAACAATGGTTCGTCTGGCGAGTCTGCGTTTGAGTTCTAACCGTTCGGCAACTGCGAAGATAGAGGGGGCTTTGGGGTTAGCGAGCGCAGCCCGCTCGAGCCACAGACTGGCCTTGGCAAATGCCATCGAATCAATCTCGCTCAGTGCCCATTCTAGGTATTGCTCAACGATCTGATGAATCCCTTCCTTGGCGTCTTCGTTATCGGGATCAATCGCGAGGATGGCTCGATAGTGCATCAAGGCATTGTCGCTTTCTGGTTCAGTCAACGCATCTCGTTGCATCGCGTTTTCCGCGAGCATGAGCAGCCGCTGAATCTCGATTGAGGGCGCGCGCTCCTTGATTGAAGATTTCGGTGTAGGCTGGACAGATTTAATGGGTGCGGTGTTGGTTGGCGGCGCGTTTGGCGCAGCGCAGCTTGCAACCAAACTGACGGCAATGAGCTGGACGACCCAGGTCCGCGCGGAGGTCAAGCGTCTCGCCTCTCTGCGTTGGTTAGACTCAAAACTGTTAAACTGTCGGATCATGAAGGTTTAAGAAACTCATTTTGGGTCGTTTGCGAAGGCACACCACAGATTGAGTGCTCGAGGGGTTCTCTCAGGCGCATGAATGTGAATAAACCGTTACGAGTAGTATTGGGGCTGGTTGCGATAGTTTCAATTGGTCTGGGCGTTTTGCTGATCAGAGGTTGGGATGAGTCGGCGTCCGATGCGTCGCGCCGTTCTTCAGGCACCGATGCCCTCCTTGAGGAGAACCAGGCATTAGAACCCACCAACGCGTTGGCTGGGGCGATCAGCCCAGCGCGTCCAATCTTTCTCGCTGAAACCAAGGGGCCTCGGGCCCAGGGTAGTCAGGCTTTCTTCGAGCCGATGGCTATCCTCCCGGTGGATGAGGCGTTCCCCTTTGACTACTGGTGGAAAGAGGGTCGTCTGGGGCTGAGATGGCAGGTGAAGGACGGCTACTATCTTTACCGAGATCGATTTTTACTCACGGATGTTGATGGCGAATCGATTTCTCTGCCGCTTCCTGAAGGGCGTTTAGAGCGAGATCCGTACTTTGGTGATGTCTACGTGCTCGAGACACCCATCGACCTTGAATTGGCGTTAGGCGAATCGATGGCGCAATCAGACATTCAAGCTCAGGAACGATCGGGTCCTAGGGGGGACTTTGAGGTGACTTACCAAGGGTGTGCAAAACAGGGCTATTGTTACCCACCCCAGAAACGGTTGATTTCAGTGGCTGAGCGCTCTAGGTGAATGGTCTGTCGGGAATGTACAGAATCTCGAAAATGTTTGAGCTTAAAGAGGCAGGGCACTTCATTTGAGACAGCGTAAGCGCGCGATTAGACATCAGGATGGCTGTTCGCCAACGCCTTGTTAAGGCGATGGCGCGCATCGATTGGGCTGGGTCACAAGGCGAACTGATCTGCTTAGCGCGGCTTATCCAACAGGTTAACGCTTTGGCAAACATAGACGCCCAAGGGCTTAGCATAATCCGTTGATTGGTACTTCGATGCATCGGCGGTTTTTAGGAAGAATTCCATGCCAGAACACAACATCTTGCTGCTTAATGGACCCAATCTAAATCTCTTGGGTACCCGAGAGCCCGACGTTTACGGAACCACCACCTTGGATCAGATCGAGGCTGGGCTAAAGAAAGCGGCTGAGCTCAAGGGCGCTTCGCTGACCTGTTTGCAGTCTAATGCTGAACACGTGCTGGTCGATGCCATTCACGCAGCCCGCGGGCATCACGAAGCGATCATTTTTAATCCCGGTGCCTTCACTCACACCAGCATCGCGCTTCGTGATGCACTTGTTGGGGTCGCTATCCCGTTCATAGAAGTGCATTTATCCAATGTTTTTGTCCGAGAGCCATTCAGGCATCACTCCTACTTGTCCGATGTCGCTCGATCAGTGATTTCTGGGTTAGGCGTTGAGGGTTATCACTTGGCCTTGCGGGTGTGTTTGGCTGACTAGATCGTCTAGGCAAACCCCGGTACATGATGAGTTGGTTGCTTGGACGGAACCCTGAGACAGATCTATCCGGCCCGCTGTGTGTCTCTACCGAGTGAGTTAGAGGACCCTACCCCGGAGTAAGCTTAGTAATGATTCAGGACTGGTCAAAGGGGGTGCCACCGATGTGGGTGAGCGGGGTTGCTGAGTGAAAGAGGAGATAAGACATGGCCTGGAATAAGCTCTCGCTTGAAGTAACGGCGGCGCAGGCAGACGCTGCGGAATCGATGCTTTGGGATCTTGGCGCGGTTTCCGTGACACTGACAGATTCCGTAGATGATCCAATTTTTGAGCCGCCGCTGGGCGAGCACCCGCTTTGGGCGCATTCAGAATTGTCAGCGCTCTTTGAGCAGGACATTGACCTAACGCAAGTTGTGGAGACCCTCAGCACTGAGGTGGGGGGGCAAATTCATATCGAAACCCTCGTTGAGCGAGCTTGGGAAAGGGAGTGGCTCGATCAATTCAAACCCATGCCATT
>JALRJG010000138.1 GCA_023261215.1 Pseudomonadales bacterium
CGTGATGTCGCTATACCCCAGGAGAACCTTGGGGTTCGCACGGATGCCCGCATAATCTAGCAGGGGCAATATCCGCATGGTGCCGTAGCCGCCTCGAGCGCAGAAAACGGCATCGACAGAGGAATCGGTAAACATTGCGTTTAAGTCGCTCGCTCGATCGGCATCGGCGCCTGCAAGATAACCCTTACGGTCGAATAGATGGCGACCCGGCCTCGCTTTAAATCCCAGTGATTCAACAATATCGAGGGCGTAGCGGATGTCCTCATCCTCAAAGGCATTGCTTGCGGGTGCAACCACTCCGACCGTCATTCCAGGCTCCAAACGTTTCGCCAAAACCGGCGTTAAGGTAGGTTGACGATTGAGGGAAATCGAGAGATCGGCTTGAGTTCGAGGGTTGGTCGCAGTTTCGGCTCTCGCCAGATGCCCGCTGGTCAGGGCGGCGCTTGCAGTCAAGGCATGACCAAGAAAAGTTCTACGATGCATTGCGATACCCCTAGGTAGATGTCGAGTCAGGTTGTGGATTACCCGATCGACTGATTTCGTCGGATTGGGCGTATAATAAGCGCTGTGTATGTCTCTGGACACCATTTGCGCGCCTGCGCAGAGGTATGTGAGGCCCATCCCTTATTTAGGACCCTTATTCCGTGAATCTCTTGTTCAGACATCTCCTTAGCGCTGCGGTGATCATCTCGCTGGTCGGATGCGGCGGCGCATCAGACACAGAGTCACCGCGTGCCGAAGCTGGACGTGATGCGGCTCAACGTGAATCGCGACNCAATGGGCCTAAAAGCCAGGCTGAACGAGAAGCCAAGAAGGCAGAATTTAAGGCGAGACCGGTACCTGTTTCGATCGCCGCAGTTGAGCGCGGTCGATTGGATGCGTTTTATAGCACCACAGCGTCTCTGACGGCGGTTGAAGAAGCCACGGTTGTTGCACGAACGCAAGGCGTGGTTGAAGCCATTTTTGCCGAAGAGGGCACGGTGGTGAAGGCAGAGCAACCGCTCGCCCAGCTCGACACTGAGCGGTTGGCGTTAGAACTCGCGCGTACGGAAACGAATTTAGAAAGTTTGCGTCGAGCTTTCGAGCGCGCTGAACAACTGTATGCCAGCAAGATGATTTCGCCCGATGCCTATGATCAAGCGCGGTTCAATTTGGAGCGAGAGGAAGCATTGAAGGCACTTCAGGCGCATGATCTGGAGGAGGCAACTATCCGCGCACCCATCGATGGCGTGGTCACCGCCCGAAAAATCAAGCTGGGTAATACGTTGCAGCCCAATTCGGTGGCCTTTGAAATCAAGCGAGCAGATATCTTGGAAGCGATTCTCAATATTCCTGAGAAAGAACTGATCAAGATTAGGGCCGGTCAATCCGCGACCATACGCGTTGATGCCCTTGAGGATGCCCAATTTGACGGCACGCTGGTTCGGGTAGCCCCTGAAATCGACCCGAATTCGGGAACCTTTAGGGCGACGGTCGAGGCGCGCAATGAATTAGATCTGCTGAAGCCGGGCATGTTCGCCAGAGTGGAGGTCCTGTTCGACTCGCAGGCCGATGCACTCCTGGTCGCAAGAGAGGCCATCCTGAACCAACGGACCGGCCAAAACGTTTATTTGGTCCGCGATGGCCTTGCGCATCTGCAACCGGTCAAAACAGGCTATCTGATGGGCGATCAAGTTGAGGTGTTAACCGGCTTAACGGAAGGCGACGAGGTCGTCATCCGGGGGCAAAGCACGCTCAAAGATGGAAGCAGCGTTAAAGTTATTGTGAACTAACCTATGTCATTGGCTGAGCGCTCGATCCGTCGTCCAGTCACGGTCTGGATGGTGCTTATTGCGGCCATGCTGTTCGGTGGCATTTCGGTTGGCCGCCTGAGCCTCGATCTCTTACCAGAACTCACTTACCCCACCTTAACGATCCGAACGGAATTCGAGGGTGCAGCGCCCGCAGAGATCGAAGAGCAAGTCACGCGCAGAATCGAACAGCGGGTGGGGGTGGCCAGTGGCGTTCGGCGAATGCACAGCATTTCAGCCATGGGCCAGAGTGATGTGGTGCTTGAATTTCGTTGGGGCACCAACATGGACCTTGCGGCGATCGAAGTCCGTGAAAAACTCGATTTGGTTAGGCTGCCACTCGAAGTCGAAAAGCCCGTGCTCTTGCGACTGAACCCCAACCTAGATCCGATCTTCCGCTTAACGTTGACGCAAACTGAACAGGGGCTAGACCCCATTGAAGACCTGCGATCTCTGCGACGGTTCGCTGATGACTTTGTCAAGCGTCGCCTCGATGCTGTGCCGGGTGTGGCGGCCGTGGTGGTGGCAGGGGGGTTTGAGGAAGAGATCCTCGTTCAAATTGATCAGGAACGGTTGGCCCAGCTCGACTTGAGTGTTCAAGCGTTGGCTAGCCGATTACAGGCGACGAATGTCAATCTATCAGGGGGCTCGCTTAAAGATGGGGGTCAAGAGTACCTCGTTCGTACCCTGAATGAGTTCGAAACCGTCGCGGATATCGAGGCGGCGATCATCTATGAGCGCGGCGGGCGAATTCTGAGGCTGTCCGATGTGGCCGAGGTCATCGAAGGCGCGAAAGATCGAGATGCCGTCATGCGGGTCAACGGGCGAGAAGCCGTTGAAATCGCGATCTACAAGGAAGGCGATGGCAATACCGTGGAAGTCGCGGCTAACGTACGGGAAGCACTCGATGGGATGCAAGCAGATCTCGGCGGCGATATGCAGACCACGGTCATCTACGATCAGTCCACGTTTATTCAATCGGCCATCGATGAAGTGCAGTCGGCCGCTGTCCAGGGGGCCCTGCTGGCGGTTTTGGTGCTCCTCTTATTTTTGAAGAGTCTTCGGGCGACGCTGATTGTTGCACTGACGATTCCGGCTTCGGTCATGGTGACCTTTGGGCTGATGCGCACCTGGGATATTTCGCTGAACGTGATGAGCCTTGGCGGGATTGCGCTCGCGGTTGGGATGCTCATGGATAACGCCATCGTTGTCCTAGAAAACATTGCGCGCCGACGAGAGCGAGGTGAGTCCGTGACGGATTCAGCGAGTAAGGGGAGTAGCGAAGTTGCCGGTGCCGTCCTGGCCTCAACGCTGACGACCATCGCGGTGTTTCTGCCTTTGGCTTTTGTGGATGGTATCGCCGGTCAGTTGTTTGAAGATCAGGCATTCACCGTGACCTTTGCCTTGGTCATTTCGTTGATCTTGGCCATGACCTTGATCCCCATGCTGTCGGCTGCGGGTGGCGGCCAAGCTGATGACACAGCAAGCAGGCAATTTATCGGTCGACCCTTGATTAAACCTCTGACTTGGGTTGCCGGATGGGGCATTTCGGCATTTGATCGAGCCTATGCTGCGGTCGCTTTATTTTTCGCTGCGGTGCTGGGAAGAGCGCTGCGAGCACCTTGGCTAACCCTTGCCGCGGCGCTGATCGCGTCGGCCTTGAGCGTATTGCTCGTAACTCGCATTCCGTTGGTCTTAATTCCAGACGTCGCCCAGGGCGAATTCAAGGTGAATCTTCAGTTGGCCACGGGTGCACCGATTGAACTCACGGACGCGATCTTAAGAGACGCGCAAATCGCGGTGCTGAGCGAACCCACGATCGCCCAAACATACTCCGTCGCTGGAACGGGTGGGCGGCTCGATGCATCTGCGGTGAGTGGCGGTGAGAATCTGGGTGAGATGAATGTAATCGTTGCGAATCCAGCAGCGCCTGGCAGTGAGGCGCTGGCGATGGGCCACGTCCGCGATGCGTTAGATCTTGTTCCGGATGTGACCTACGCCATCGAGCAACCGCAATTGTTCACGTTCGCAAATCCGCTCGAGGTGGAAATCAGTGGTCTCAACCTGGCAGATTTGGGGTCGGTAGCCGATGCCTTGGTATCGAAAATGGTGGAGAGTCAGGCGTTCGCTGATGTCGAGTCAAGTTGGCTTCCAGGTTACCCCGAACTGCAAATCGAGTTTGATCACGAGAGGATTGCAGCGCTCGGGTTGACAGTGCCTGAGGTGGCCAAGCGTGTCGTGGATAAAATTCGAGGTAATGTGCCGACCACGTTCAACCTTCAGGATAAGAAGATCGATATTCGGCTTCGGGTTGCCGAGGAGGAAAGGGATTCAATTTTGGATGTGGCCGATTTGGTGATCAATCCTGAGGCCGCTGTTCAAGTTCGACTGGGCACCGTTGCGCGCGTTGAGACGGTTCAGGGTCCGGCAGATATTCAACGGGTTGGCCAACAGCGCGTGGTGATCGTCAGCGCGGAACCTCGATCAGGGGATCTGGCCGCAGCGGCAGATCTAGCAGAGAGGCTGCTCGCCGAAATTGCGCATCCCCCAGGTGTGCGCAGTTTTGTGGGCGGCCAGAATGAAGAAATGGAAGGCTCGTTCCGATCGCTTCAATTCGCATTGATCTTGGCTTTGATCCTTGTCTACTTGGTCATGGCTTCGCTGTTTGAATCCTTGGTGCATCCGATGTCGATCATGCTGACCATTCCCTTTGCCATGGTGGGGGCAATTTTCGGTCTTTGGGCGACGAGCACGCCGATATCTGTGGTGGTATTCATCGGGCTAATCTTGCTGGTAGGCATCGTGGTGAACAATGCCATTGTGCTGGTCGATCGAGTGAATGAGCTTAGGCGAGAAGAGGGCCTTAGCAAGGATGATGCATTAATCGCGGGAGCTCAGCAGCGTTTGCGACCCATTCTCATGACCACGGCAACAACAGTACTCGGTCTCTTGCCCATGGCGCTCGGGTTGGGCGAAGCGTCTGAACTGAGAACGCCAATGGCCATCACCGTGATCGGCGGCTTGCTTTTGTCAACGCTGCTCACGTTGGTGCTCATTCCTGTGGCTTACAAATTATTGGATCGAACCGCATGAATCTCGCTGGGCTTTCAGTCAGACGACCGGTCACCGTGGTCATGATGTTTTTAGGGCTGGCGATTATGGGCATGTTTGCAGGTGTCCGGCTC
>JALRJG010000139.1 GCA_023261215.1 Pseudomonadales bacterium
GGTGGCTCAACGGGGTCCGCGCTTCGCAATTGCTCGGATAAACGATGTTTGATGGCTTGCGCTTGCTGTGGATTCTCGGTGATAAAAATCGTTCGCATGATGGGCACCTTATCGGGTCGTGGCTGACCCTCGGTTTCGAGCGCCTCGTGGTAGATGTCGAGATTTGTTTTCAGTTGACTGAGTGACTCCATCGGTGACGCGAGATAGGGGCACCCAAAATGAGCGGCTTGTTTGAGTGCGAGAGGCCCAAACGCGGCGATCCAGAGTCGAGGATGAGGGTGTTGGGCTGGGCGTGGGGACAGGATCACCGAATCGTCGGCCAAGAGCGATTCGCCCCGCCATGCGGATAACATGGCCAGCAGTGCCGTTTTGAACAGTTTTCGTTTTTCCTTCACTTCGAGGTCAAAGACTTGGAACAGCCGCTCATCCACGCCGCGGCCCAATCCGAGAATCAGGCGCCCACCGGCCAAGACATCGAGCGTCGCGGTTTCTTCGGCGAGTGCTGTTGGATTGCGGATGGGCAGAAGCAGCGATGTGGTGCCAAGGTCGATGGTGCGCGTGACACTCGCGCACCCAGCGAGCAAGATGAGCGGCGCGGAAAGCGACGCCCCACCCTGAAAGTGATGCTCAGGCAACCAGAAACCGGAAAACCCTAGGACCTCGGCTTGACGGGCTTGCTCCGGGATTTGGGCAAGTGCCTGCGGGCTGCTGAGATCCCATGCGGTCACCGCCATTTGGCAGGGTAAAACCATCGATTGGTCCTATCTTGAGTGCTTATTGAGGTGCGCCATTCATCCGGATGATAGCGGCCTGCGTCCTTGTGAAAACTAACGGACCCTGTGGCAGAATGCGAGTTTTCTCGAGGAGCCAACCATGAATCCGAATACGCCAGTCATTATCGGTGTGGGCCAAATTCTCCAGCGAGCGGACGATATTGCTTCTGCCAAAGAGCCGATTGAACTGATGGTTGATGCTGCGCGAGAAGCCGCTGAGGATGCTGGAGTGTCTGCGCATCTTCAGAATCTTGATTCGGTTCGAGTGGTTCGCGGTCGGTGGCGGTACAAACAGCCCGCTGGATTCATCGCTGAGCAGTTGAATGCGGTTCAGGCTGAGACAATGGGTACACCCTTCGGTGGGAACTCGGTGCAAGCGTTGCTGAGCGAATCGGCTGCCAATATTCTGGCGGGAAAGAATCAGTTCGTTTTGCTGAGTGGTGCAGAGACGGGTCGCACACAGGCGCGTTATGCCAAGCAGGGCGAGGAAATGCCCTATCGCGAGACCGGTGAGCAGCCTTACGATCGAATGCTCGGCGAAGAAATGGTGATGGCTGGGGATGAAGAACGCCGATTAGGTATTCAATCGCCCATTCAGGTGTATCCAATTTTTGAGAATGCCATTCGTTATCACCGAGGCGAGACGATTGCAGAGCATCAGGCCAGAATTGCCAAGCTTTGGAGTGGTTTTAGTGAGGTTGCGGCCGGCAACCCAAACGCTTGGATTAGAGATCCCGTCACCCCTGAGGCGTTACTCACACCCTCCGCCGTAAATCGTCACGTGAGCTTTCCTTATCACAAGCTGCTGAACTCCAACAATGCGGTGGATATGGGCGCCGGCATTTTGATGTGTAGTGTGAGCTACGCAAAGAAACTTGGCGTTCCTGAATCGAAGTGGGTTTACCCCTGGTCGGGCGCAAACGCGCATGACACTTATGCGGTATCGAATCGAGATAACCTCTATTCCTCACCTGCAATACGAATGGCGGGTAAGAAAGCGCTCGCTTTGGCTGAGGTTGAGGTCAGCGACCTCGCACGAGTGGACGTTTACAGCTGTTTTCCTTCCGCGGTGCAGGTGGCGGTCAATGAGTTAGGGCTTGATGATTCGAAGCCCTTGACGATCACGGGTGGCCTCACCTTTGGTGGCGGCCCTCTGAACAATTATGTCATGCACAGCATCGCGCGCATGGTTGAGCTGTCGCGAGAAGATCCTGATGGTATCGGTCTCATTACGGCCAATGGAGGCTATCTCACCAAGCATGCGTTTGGGGTTTACTCAGCGACGCCACCCGCGTTCGATTTCCGGTTTGAAGATGTTCAAGCCGCGGTCGATCAAACGCCCACGAGAGACGTTGCTGCAGAATTCTCTGGCCAAGCTGAAGTCGAGTCCTATACGGTGATGTATCAGGGCGATCAGCCTGCGATGGGTCACCTGGCACTGCGTACCAGTGACGGTCGCCGTGCGTGGGCCAATATGGACAACGCTGACTGTCTGCAGGCGATGATCAGTGAGGAATGCTGCGGGCGAAAGGTCACGGTGTCCGAAGATAGCAAGGCGGTGTTCTAACAGCCATGAATACCTTTCTTGCATCCATGGGGTATGGCCCAGAGGATCGTGTGGTCATATTGCACATTGACGACATGGGCTTCTCTCATGCTGCGAATGTCGCCACGCGGGAGTGTCTTACGCAGGGTTCTGCAACCTGTGCTTCAGTGCTCGTCAACGCGCCTTGGTTCCAAGAGGCGGCGGCGATCTGCCGAGATAACCCGACGCTTGATGTGGGCGTGCATTTAACGCTAACGGCTGAGTATCCAACGTATCGCTGGCCGGCACTGTCTTCACGTGATCCCGCGACCGGTCTGCTGGATGCGCAGGGTTATCTATGGGCCACTCGAGAAGATGCCGTGCGGCATGTCGATGCGCAGGCAGCTCGTGATGAAATGCGTGCACAAATTGAGGGTGCGCTCAGTGCTGGCATTGATGTTACGCATATCGATACCCATATGGGGTCCGTCGTGCATCCCAAGTTCCTCACCCATTACCTGGCGCTGGCGAGAGAGTATCAAGTGCCTGCATTCTTGCCTCGAATCACTCGGGAGCGCCTCAATGCCATTGGTGAGGGGGAAATGGCTGAGGCCTATCTAGACGTGCTTGAAGCAGTAAATCAGGATGCGATCCCTACGCTGGATGAGATCTTGGTTGAAACGCTCATCCCGTTGGCGGAAAAATCTGGCTTTTATGAGGATCTTGTGAGGAATGTCGAACCGGGGCTCACACACTTGCTGTTTCATCCCGCTGTGGATGGCGAAGAGCTGAAAGCCATCGCCGACACGCATCTGTCTCGGCACGCAGACTATCTAGCCTATCGAGATCAAACCCTTGCGCAGGTGGCAGCCGAAGAAGGCATTCATCTGATCGGCTATCGTGCCTTACGAGACCATATGCGCCGCGCGCATTGAGATCTCCAAACGCTTTAGGGTGTACTTGAGTTTGATCCAGTTGACGTGGGGGTATCCTCGCCAGTTAATCGGTGCGCCAGGGTTAGTCCAACCGGAAGCCATCAATCGAAGCCACACAGACTTTCGAGCGCATCTGACAAGTGAAAAGAGCCAGCGTGGGTTCGAAGATCTGGGATCCCGGGCGGGGACCACGGTTGCCAAAAAACCTATGTTGAAAGCCAGGCATGACCCATGAAACCGCGATGCACGATCCTCTGCCTTTGAATTGGCGGCAACCGCCAGTTGATTGGGCATCACTGTCGGGGTTGCTTGAGCATCTTCAACCCCAAGTCATGAGAAACCCTCATGCCGAGCCGCAAGTGTCTGATGTCGATCGGGCGAAAGCAAAGCCGGCATCTGGTGCGTTGATTTTTGTGGCCAAACCCGACCCTCACCTGATTTTTACCCGAAGAGCCCAGGGTTTGCCCTTCGCAGGACAGTGGTGCTTCCCGGGCGGCAAATCTGCACCGGAAGATCGCGACCCCATGTCCACAGCGCTTCGAGAAACCCATGAGGAAATCGGGCTCGAGGCAGCAAACCTGAGGTATCTCGCCTCGCTGGGCATTTACTACACACACTCTGGCTTTCGTATGTCGCCAGAGGTCTTCTTCTTTGATGGCGTGGCGGGTTGGCAGACCTCTGCGGAAGTCAGCGAGGTCCTTTTAGTACCGCTCTCCGCTTTGGCCGATCCTGAACGATACCGTTTGGTCTGGCGAACCAGCGATCGGGGCAATTACCGATTCGAATACGAGCGTCAGTTGATCTCTGGTCCAACCATCTCGATTTGTATCCAATTGTTGCATCGGCTCTCGGAGCGAAGCCTGGGGCCTATCTAGACGGCCGGAGATGTAAAAAACTAATCGTGATGACAGTCCGCGTCGCGACATCGCCTGAAATTGGCGACATGAGCGAAAACGAGCAGGCACCCGGCAAAGATCGTCAGAAGACGCTCAGCAAGGGAGTCAATCAGCGCATGGGGTACAAGCGACAACGCCGCGAGAATGCCAAGGCCCACAAAGCCGACGCCAAGGATTTTCCACTGCCGGTGCCGATGGCAGCCCAGGCTCAGAGCAATCACAGAGGTCGGCAAGATGACCGTCAACAGAAGATCATGAAAGAGCTGCTCGTCGAGCCATCCCAACTGCGTCATCGGAATTAACGTGAGCAAGATTGGGAGCGCAAGGCAGTGAACCAGGCAAACCGCGGACAGCAGAACGCCCGTGCGGTCAAGCCAAGCGGTGAGTGGATGGGTACGCGGGGAAACCATGGCCGGCTTTATACCACAAAGTGTGCTCGTACAGGCGATGGGTGCTTGGATAGATCACTCTGAACGGCGTTTTTACTCTGCTTCGACCCACGGCAAGTCTTTGATATGGCCTCATGGGATCCTTCGGGTTGATTTGGAACGCTTCAAGGCACCGTATGCCGAACCCTGACCCCGATCGTCTTGAGTCGCAGGCTGACCCATGCGGAACTCGCCGCGATGAGGCGATTGGAATTGGGCTTGATTGGAGAACGCCTTGCTGGCAGCCCTTTTTCGTACTTGGCTGGGACGAGAACCAAAGTCGCGCAAAGAGGCCTTGAAGTCAGTCGGTTAAACGAGCCATGGTCCTGCAATCGAGAGCCGATGATGATGACTGGTAGCGGGTCAACGAACAGGCGCTCCGTCACACTTGATGGCGAATGACTTTACCC
>JALRJG010000013.1 GCA_023261215.1 Pseudomonadales bacterium
CATCTCGATGAATGACTTCGGTCGCGCCAAGCGCTCGTAAAAAATCGAACTGCGACGCTTTTCCGGTGCTCGCTGTCACTTCAAACCCAAGATTCGCAAGCAAAGCGACAGCGACTGAACCGACCCCCCCAGTGGCGCCCGTGACAACGACAGGGCCTTGCTCGGGCGAGGCATTCATCCAAAGCAATTTTTCAACACACAGGGCTGCTGTGAGTCCTGCTGTCCCCAGAATCATACTCTCACGCAAGGATAACCCTGCTGGCAGCGGCGTCACCCACTCACCAGGGACGCGGATGAATTGCCCGTAGCCGCCTGGCGTGTTCATCCCGAGGTCAAAGCCGATGACAATCACCTCGTCGCCCGCATTTAATTGAGGATCGTCCGAGGACACAACAATTCCGGCCGCATCGATGCCTGGCGTATGCGGATAATGCTTGGTAACGCCCGGCGCCCCTTTTGCAGACAGCGCATCCTTGTAGTTGACCGATGAATAGAGCACTTCGATGAGCGTATCGTGTTCAGGCAACTCACTGGTCTCTCGGGTCATGAGTCGTGAGACCATCTCGTCGCCTGCGCGTTCGACCTGATAAGCATTAAACGCCGCCATACTTCACTCCCTCTTCGAACATAAACTGGTTGATCATTCTGACTTCAGAGCCCTCGCCTCACCTCTGTCTCATGGCGCAAAAGGGGTTGATAGGCCATAGAGCGCTCTGAGAAGAGCCTTGCCGCTCGTTGCAGCAGCTTATCGATGGGCTTTTGAGGGCGCTTGAATTTAACTTCGAAAACTTTCGCGTGCTGACTTGCCTTTAACAAATACTCATCACTCGTCATCAACTCATCGATAAGTGCAAGATCAATCGCGCGCTTGCCATACCAAGCTTCGCCGGTGGCAATCTGCTCGAGCTCAACTTGCGGTCGATGTTCGGCCACGAACTCCTTAAAGAGGGTATGGACTTCTTCAAGCTCTTGACGAAACTTTTCTCTTCCAGCCTCAGTGTTCTCTCCAAACATCGTCAATGTGCGCTTGTATTCGCCGGCGGTATGCAATTCAACGTCAATATCATTTTTCTTGAGCAGTCGGCTGAAGTTGGGGATCTGAGCCAACACACCCACGGACCCCACCAAGGCAAAGGGCGCCGCGATAATCCGGTTTGCGATACACGCCATCATATAACCACCGCTGGCGGCAACCATGTCGACCGATACGGTGAGCTGGATGTTCTTGTCACGAATTCGGGCAAGCTGTGACGCCGCGAGTCCATATCCATGCACGACGCCGCCCGGACTCTCAATCTTGACCACCACCTCATCGTGTTCCTTGGCCACCATTAAGACAGCAGTAACTTCCTCCCGGAGGTTCTCAACGGCCGAGGCATTCATATCGCCCTCAAACTCCAGAACAAAACACCGCTTTTCGACGGCATCCTGATCGCTGGCCTCGGGATGATCCACCTGACCCACCCCCTTGGCAGCCAGCTTCGCAGCCTTCTTAGCCGCCTTGTCCTCCGCTTTACGACGTTTTTTCTCCTCTTTACGTGCCATTTTCTGCGCAAAGGGATCAAGTAACGAGTTCGCAAGACCCAGCGACAGGTCTTCAAATCGATCATTGAGACTTTTAACCTCGATTTGGCCTTCATGGTCAGGTCTACCGCGCTGGACGTTGGCAAAAATAAAACCAAGAAAAACCAGGAGCGCCACAAGGACCGTGGCCACCTTCGCAAGGAAAAGTCCATACTCAATCAAAAACGCCAACCGGCACCTCTTTTTGGGGTTCGTTATTTCTGGAATACTACCACAGGCCTACTTTAACAAACGGGACCTTTGGACCCGCAAAAACCGATTCATCTCTGCCATTAGACTGAGCCGTTATGCATTCTCAAGACACATTGGACGCGCTAGATCAGAGGCTACGGCCATCTTTCAGGCCAGACTTTCTCCCTACTGAACGGGTGATTTACCAATTGATTTTCGAGTCTGGGGGTGATTTTTTCCTCACCGCGAGCCGCGAGAACTTTCATCTTTCAGAGAGGGCAGAGGGTCCTGTGACGCTGAGGGTTTGGGTTCGAAGTGTCGATCTGTTCGAGGCGCTGCTGCTTGGCCATGAGAGTGGCATGGACGCATTCATGGCCGGCCACTATCGAAGCGATGGTCACATCGTGTTGAGCCAACTACTGTTGTATCTTTTCCTGCCGGTGGATCGCGCCTTTGCTCACGAAGTTTCTGACTAGCCCATCGAACCCAATTACCAATGCCGAGCCTCACCACTTTCCGAGGCCAGCTTTTTGAGCATTTGTTCATGAGCGCTCAGTTCCGCCTCGTTGGGTTCTGTCACCCTGAGTGATGCGGGCCGTTGGACCTTTCGCATCTCTGACTCACGTTCTTCGGTGGCTGCTCGCTCCTCGGGTGCGTCAAGCCCCAAACTGGCCTGCCCTCCAGTGAGCGCAAGATAAACTTCGGCCAGGATTTCGGCGTCGAGCAGAGCGCCGTGGAGTGTCCTCGCTGAATTATCTATCCCCAACCGCTTGCAAAGCGCGTCTAAGCTATTCTTTTGCCCTGGATATTTCGCTCTTGCGAGGGCCAACGAATCCGTGATGGTGCAAAAATCTTGGGTTCTTCTCCGTTCTCGCGCGCGCTTGAATTCTGCGTCCAAAAAGCCCACGTCAAAAGCAGCATTATGAATAATGAGTTCCGCATCTTGGAGAAACTCAACGATATCCTCTTTCACGCTCGCAAAATCTGGCTTATCTGCGAGAAATTCCAGCGTGATTCCGTGGACCGCCTCAGCCCCTTCGTCAATGGTTCGCCCCGGATTAATGTAATGATGCAGCTGACGGCCAGTGGGTTTCCGATCAATCAACTCCACACAGCCGATTTCAATCAGACGATGTCCTTCTCGGACCTCAAGTCCCGTCGTTTCGGTGTCCAGCACCACTTGCCTCATCGATCTCACCTCACAATCAGCATGCCCTTACCCTACGCGCTTCCAGGTGGCATGCCTTATTCAAAACATCTTACTTCGCTTTAATTCTCAAGGTCATCAATGCCCTGATTAGCCAGCTGATCGGCTAATTCGTTTTCAGGATGACCGCTGTGCCCTTTGACCCAGCGCCAAGTGACTTGGTGTTCACCCGCCAGTTGATCCAAGGCCTGCCACAGATCCTGGTTCTTCACTGGCTTTTTAGCGCTCGTGCGCCATGCGTTCTTCTTCCAGTTGGTAATCCACTGCGTGATCCCCTGCCGGACATATTGGGAATCTGTGGTCAGCACCACTTGGCTACGCTGCTTCAACGCCCTTAGCCCCTCGATAGCCGCCTTTAACTCCATTCGATTGTTAGTGGTTTCCGTTTCGCCACCATACAGTTGCTTTTCGTGCTCGCCGGCGCGAAGCACAACACCCCAACCTCCTGGACCGGGATTTCCTCGACAGGCACCATCCGTGAATATTTCTACTTGCATCTCTCGGTCCAGGAAGTGAGATCACTAAACTTACCATGCGTCATTGATCGAATCATGTTCAGGGTCGCCTCCAGTATATACTTTGCGCCATCATCAAAGTACGCGAAGAAGCGAAGCCAGCGCATGAACGTACCTCACTTAGGGGACCCCACCCAATCTCTGCTGGCTGCTGGTTGCGCGAGTTTGATCGGTGAAAATCTTCTTGCCCGGTGAGCTCGATCTCGACTCGATGTCAGACCACCGACGAGCTTTTGCGCAACGATAATGTATATCCCGCCTAAGGGAAGATTGTACTTACGCCCTAACCCCAACGAGAAATCGGGCGCAGGACTCCGCCAGAGGCGCGCTGGCCATCCGAAGGCGCCGTACTCAATACGATCAATCTTAAAGTGAAGCAGGTTGAGCCAATCCATCATCCGCCTTGCCGGGAATCCAATGCCCGTGCCTGCGTTGGACTTCATATTCGTCAGCCATCGACGAACACCCCACAGGCTCCAAGGATTAAAACCCACGAGGATGAGTCGCCCCATCGGCATAACCACCCGACTCAATTCCTGAATGAGATACTGCGGTCGCTGACCAAAATCCAGGAGATGTTGCGCAAGGAGCACATCGACGGAGGCATCCGCAAAAGGCAACTGGATGGGATTAGCAAGCAGGTGCCCGGCAAGAGACGGATTACCTAGCAAGAATTGGTGGCGTGTTGCACTCTTAAGATAGAGCGGCTCTCTCTGAACGCCAACTTGGACAAGGACATCGCCATAGTAGAGCGGCAGTAATTCATTACAAATCGCCCGCTCGACTCGAAGTAATTCGACCCCTGGGCCTTCTCTAAACCACTGATCTATATTCACTTGATCCACCTTGCAGGCGTCACCTCCCTGATCTGCTCAAATTGCAATGGGTCAATCGGTTGCCTGTCTGAGTGCACGCCTTGATCGGCTATCTTATGCCAGACCTATCACCTGCGCACCGATTGCGGGTTCGAAATTCGTTCAGTGAAGCGCTCTTTTGATCAGACCCAACCACGCGATGGCCTCAGCCAACGGCCGCACAACCGCTGGCGGCAGCGTGACAGCTGATCCCTTATAATGTGAGAAATTTGATGTTTCCTCAGCATGCTTTCTTTACGCCTTGCCGCCCTTTGCTTCTCGTTTCTACTCGTTGGCTGTGAATCTCTCTCCCTTCTCGACAGCGAAGCATCACCAGCAAGAGAGACAGAACATGGCGCTGCTGTGTCCAGCGAGGCACTCGCACAGATTGACACGCTACATCATGGAGGCGTCAGCCTCGAGGCCAACAACGAAGCAGAGGCCGCCACAGCACGCATACCCGTCACATCGTCGAGCGTGACGGCCGCCGCCAACAAAACCGACCTAACCTTTTCTGTGGGTGCCGAAACTCAGTCCGACCTTGAAATCAAACCACTTGACTCGACGCTGCCAAGCGATCTGTTTGATCGGATGAGGTCAGGATTCCAGCTAGATCACCGATTAGACCACCCACGTGTCAAGAGTCAGGCTGCCTGGTTTAAGAGAAATCCTGCTTATCTCGATCGAGTGTTCAAACGCAGCGCGCCTTATCTTCATCACATCGTCGAGTCCGTTGAAACCGCGAATCTACCGCTGGAAATTGCGCTCCTCCCCCTCGTTGAGAGCGCTTTCGATCCGTTCGCTTATTCTCACGGGCGGGCCTCAGGGCTATGGCAGTTCATACCCGGAACCGCGAGACTCTACGATCTAAAGATCGATTGGTGGTTCGATGGTCGCCGCGACGTGGTTTACTCAACTGACGCTGCGATCCGATATCTCACCGAGCTAAATAATCAATTCTCTGGCAACTGGCCATTGGCTTTAGCCGCCTACAACAGTGGCATTGGTAATGTTCGCAAAGCCATCCGGCGCCAAAGCCGAATGCCCGATCGCGCGACATTTTGGGATCTCGATTTGCCTCGGGAGACCGAAGCCTATGTGCCCAAGCTCTTGGCCATTTCGGCCCTGGTCCAAGACCCAGCGGCGTTCGACTATGAACTCCCGAAAATTCCCGATGAGCCCGTCTTTACTGAGGTCACAACCGTTCATCAAATTGATCTCGAATTGGCTGCGCGTCTGGCGGGTATCAGCGTAGAAGCCTTGTACCAATTCAATCCTGGCCTCAACCAATGGGCAACACATCCCGAGGGACCTCATCGATTGGTACTTCCACTTCAAGTGGCCAATGATTTCGAGGACCAACTCATTGCGTTGGACGACTCGATGAGAGTCCGTTGGGAAAGATACGTGATCAAACAAGGAGACACACTGAGCAACATTGCAACGACGTTCGGTGTCTCAACGAATGTACTGATGCAGCAAAACGACCTCACCAATCATAAGATTAGAGCAGGACAGACTCTGCTAATACCGAGACCCATCGGGCATCAGTCCTCGTTATCAGCACCCGGCCGCCTCAACGCCAAGCAGCAGCGTCTAGCCCAGGATCCGAATCGTTTGGCGATCGATTATCTCGTGCAATCCGGCGACAGTCTTTGGAAAATCGCGAAAGAACACGGAACCAGCGTTCGGCAGATCGCGCGTTGGAATCAGATTGGCGAAAAAACGCCGCTTCAGGTGGGGCAACGCATTAAGCTCTATCCGAAAAAGAAAGAGGCCACCATGGACCTCGCTCGATTGCCGGATCGGCCTAGTGTAGAACGGACCATTACTTACTCGGTTAAACGAGGCGACTCGTTTGGTCGAATCGCAAGCCGTTTTCAGGTCAGCATCGCCGACCTCAAGGCCTGGAACCCGGATCTAGCCAACGTTAAATATTTGCAACCCGGCGATCGTGTACGTGTGCGGGTCGAGGTTCAGAACTTGGTTCGCTAACTAACCGCCGCTCACGCTGCCTTCGTCTCTCAACGTCTGCTCCGCTCCAGCGAAATCGAGACCGCCTCGTTGGAAACTCAGCATTTGCCGCAACGCTTGACCTTGATTGGGCTCGGAAGCCGTGGGTCCATTTTCGACATTGGTCACAGATATGACCGCCGCGCCCCCATCTGAGAGCACCACTAACCCCAGCGCCTTCTCTAGTTTTCCAGGTTTCGGTAGCGAAAATGCCTCACGCCTAATCTCCGCATCGAGGCCTGGCGCGTAACGAGAAGCCTTCGACACCACATTCCATTCCAAACCAAATTGATCGGCAACAAACCGAGTCAGATCGCCATCTTCCAGCATGGCAAGGGCGGTGTTGGCTTTTTCTAACGCAAGGGCAGCAGATCGCTCGCCGATTAGCTTCGCCTCAATTCGGTCAGCGACCATTTCTTGTGCTAGCAGTTCGCTTGGGGCGTGGTTTTCCACATGCAGCACGATCGACAAGTCCGACGTTATTTCAATCAAAGGGCTATTGTTTCGATCAACCAAGACATCGGGCGAAAACATTGCATCGCGCACCCGAGCATTGCTCAGAATACCTTGCCGGTCCTCTCTGGTGACCGACGGGATCCGATCAACCGTCAGCGAAAGCTGGTCTGCAATCAATGAGAGATCCGGCTCCTCGAATGCAAGTTCATCCAATTCAGTCACTAACCGAACAAATTCGTCTTCGACTTGGTCGTTTCGGTATTGTTTCTCCACTTCGGCTCTGACGTCTTCAAAGGGCTTCACTTGGCTTGGAGTCCACTCGGATAAACGAATTAAGTGGAGCCCAAACTCGGTCTCGACGACCTCGCTGATCTCGCCCACTTCCGTCAATCCAAATGCCGCTTCTTCGAAGGCGGGCACAAAGATCCCGCGTGCGGCAACACCCAGATCACCCCCTTGAGACGCGCTGCCAGGATCATCGGACCGCTCCCTCGCAACTTCGGCAAAGGGTTTACCCTCATTGATTTCGTTTTGAGCGGCTTCTATTAGGACACGCGCCTCTTCAGGAGACCTATCGTCTGTTGCCACAAGAATGTGTGCAATTCTTCGTGCCTCAGGGGTGCTGAAGCGATCTTTCTGATCATTGTAAGAGGCCAGCAATGCATCCTCGGTGACCGTGACTTCAGCCGCCATGGCCGCTCGGTCGATGGACACATACGCGAGATCTACCGTTTCCTCGGAAAAGAATTCTGATTGATGGTCCAGGTAATACTGCTCGGTCTCTTCAGGCTGGATCGCGACTTCTGACTCAAACCGTATTGGATCGAAGGTCAGGACGGCAACGTCTCGAGTCTGTCGGCTCAAGCTTGAGGCCCTCAACGCTTCTTGATCCGTGACGATGGCTGAGTTCTGGATGGTCCGAGCCAGTTGGGAAATCGTTTGATCCCGCCTTAGCTCTTCTTTGTAGGTGACTGGGTTATAGCCAACACTCGCTAGAACCAATCGATACTGGTTCTCATCAAAGATACCATCAATCTGAAAGGTCTCCGTAGCGAGCAGCGCTTCATCGAGCCTGGACTCGCCGACGGTCATGTCGAGCGCGTCGACACCCTGCACCAGCAAGCGTCTGGAGACGAGTGATTGCAGAACATTTGCGCGGAGCTCGTCCTCGTTGATGTCTTCGGGGGTTGCCCCCTGTCCTAGCAACATTCTTCTATTGCGTTCTACCGCCACCTCCATCTCGCCAACGGTGATGTCTTCACCGTTGACCGTCGCAACTTTCGCGACAGGCGCAAAAAACGTTTGTATAGAGCCAAGACCAAACAATGCAAAGGCCACAATAATGGCGTAAATGATGCCTCGCGTGCCCCATCCGTGACGCTCGCGCATTTTCATAATGGACATAACAACTACCCAGCCAATCAGATCAATTTAACCGCCGTAGTTTACACCAATTAATGATGTCCACGAGACAGTGACGCGACTCGAAAGCGCTACCAACCCACCCACTCATCTTCTCTTGAGGGTTAACGCCCGCGGTGCGCTGACTGACGCCCAGCCGACGCTCAGGGAGACCGAGCGACACCGCCAGCAGGGGCGATCGCTCGAGTTGACCTGACCCAAACAAGTGTTGGGTTAGTCTTCATTCGCATAGAGAGAAGCAAAAAAAACGGCGCCGTGGCGCCGCTTTTTCTATTCTTGAAAAATCAAGAACTAATTTACCGCATCCTTTAGGGCTTTTCCGGCTTTGAAAGCTGGCACTTTAGCCGCCTTAATTTGAATGGTTTCTCCAGTCTTCGGGTTTCGTCCGGTTCGTGCAGCGCGGCTCCGAACCGAGAAGGTTCCAAAGCCAACCAACGTCAGAGAATCGCCTTTCTTTAGCGCACCCGAAATCGAGCTAATCATCGCATCCAGTGCACGACCAGCCGCAGCCTTAGAAATGTCGGCAGAGTCTGCCATGTTGTCTATCAGTTCTTGCTTATTCAATGCACACCTCTCTTTGGTTTGTGTTCTTGAGCACCAACTACCGCCTTGAGTTTTATAGCAAGGCAGTTTGTGAAGTTCAAGGACACAAATTCCTTGATCTATAGGATTTAAGGCGTTAAGGAAGACGCCTGTACCCTCATCGAAATATTCTCGCGCAGGATCATTTGAAATTAGGAAGAACACTCAGGGGGCATGATAGATGCACAGTCTGCGAAGGGGACAAGCGTTCTTCAACACACCCGTATAGGGATCGCGAACCCAATCAAGCAGGGCTTCAGCAAGCAAACCAAAGTCAGTGGGTTTGGTGAAGCCGCCACGACTTTTTTCTGGGTCTGTGCGGGCCACGCCTGATCCGCGGCACTCAGTCTTGGCCCATCCCAGAATGGGTTTTGCAACCGCCCAGAAAAATACCTAGGCTCGTGAACGCGCCTAATGCGCGCTGAGACGATCGCCCTCGGGCCCGTCCGTTTCTTCCAAGGCTGCTGGGCTCGCCTCTCGCACCAGAGGTTCGGGTCTACGACTTAACGCGATATCCAGCACCTCGTCTATCCAACTCACTGGCCGAACATCGATATCAGCCAAAACATTGTCCGGAATGTCTTTCAAATGGCGTCGATTTTCCTCAGGAATCAGTACTGTCTTAATCCCGCCACGGTGTGCCGCAAGTAACTTTTCCTTGAGGCCACCAATCGGTAGGACTTCCCCTCGTAATGTAATCTCACCCGTCATGGCAACATCTGCTCGCGCGGGAATCCCAGTCAACACCGATACCAAGGCCGTGCAGAGCGCAATACCTGCACTCGGACCATCTTTTGGCGTGGCGCCTTCAGGCATATGGATATGCAGATCTCGCTTTTCATGAAACTCCGGATCAATCCCAAGCGCCTCTGCACGACTGCGAACCACCGTCATCGCGGCTTGTATCGACTCCTGCATGACGTCGCCCAATGAACCGGTCTTCACCGTCACGCCCTTACCTGGCACCGCGACGGTCTCAATCGAGAGGAGTTCGCCACCGACACTGGTCACAGCAAGCCCCGTCACCTGACCTACTTGATCCTCTTCTTCGGCCAATCCAAACCGAAACTTCTTGACCCCGAGGTAGTGCTCTAAATCTGCCGGCTCAACCGAAATGGATCCCTTAGGTTTTTCAATGGAGATCTCTTTGACCACCTTTCGGCAGATCTTCGCGATCTCGCGCTCCAAGCCACGAACACCCGCCTCTTTCGTGTAATGCCGAATAATATCGAGAATGGCGGCCTCTGAGATTATGAGCTCGCGTTCCTTAAGCCCGTTATTCTTCATCTGCTTTGCAAAGAGAAAACGCTCCGCGATGTTCTTTTTTTCATCCTCTGTGTAGCCAGGAATTCTGATGATTTCCATACGATCAAGCAGGGGCGCTGGAATATTCATCGAATTCGATGTGCAAATGAACATCACTTCGGACAGGTCGTAGTCGACTTCGAGATAATGATCGTTGAAGGTATTGTTCTGTTCTGGATCGAGCACTTCCAACAGACCCGAGGCCGGGTCACCGCGATGGTCCTGACCCATTTTATCGATCTCGTCTAGCAAAAAGAGCGGATTACGCACACCCACTTTGCCCAACTTTTGAACGATTTTCCCCGGCATAGAGCCGATGTAGGTTCGTCGGTGACCACGAATCTCCGCCTCGTCCCTGACCCCGCCCAGAGCCATTCGAACAAATTTTCGATTCGTAGCACGCGCGATCGATTCGCCTAAGCTGGTCTTCCCAACGCCAGGCGGACCGACCAAACACAACACAGGTCCCTTATTCTTTTTAACCCGCTTCTGCACGGCAAGGAATTCGAGGATCCGTTCCTTCACTTCATCAAGTCCAAAGTGATCTTCATTCAACGTCTGTTCCGCTCGCTTGATGTCACTGCGTATTTTGGAGCGCTTCTTCCACGGCACGCTCAACATCCAGTCGATATAACTTCGTACCACCGTTGCCTCAGCAGACATGGGTGACATCATCTTCAATTTCTTGATTTCGCTGTCCGTTTTTTTCTTGGCCTCCTGGGACATCCCAGCGTCATCGACCTTGGACTGGAGCTGCTCTATTTCGCTGGGGCCTTCGTCACCGCTGCCCAACTCTTTCTGAATCGCCTTCATTTGTTCATTCAGGTAGTACTCGCGCTGACTTTTCTCCATCTGCTTCTTGACGCGACCTCTTATTTTCTTGTCGACGCCAACCATTTCGATTTGACCGGACAGCCAGGCTGCCATTTGATCCATTCGAGCGCGAATACTGTCGGTTTCTAGCAGCGTTTGCTTTTCTTCAAGGCTGAGAGAGAGTTGCGCACCGATGGTATCGACGAGTCGACTTGGATCCTGAATGCCGCTGATCGAAGTGAGCACCTCAGCCGGCACCTTTTTCGTTGCCTCCACATAGCGCTCAAATGCTTCCATCAACGACCGACACCAGGCTTCAGCTTCACCCTCACTGATATCGGGCTCTCGGACCGGCGCAACCGTTGCAGTAAAGACCCCATCTTGATCAACCAGGTCCACAACCTTCGCTCTCGACTCTCCTTCCACAAGGATTTTCACCGTCTTGTCTGGCAATCGGATCAGCTGTAAAACCATCGCCGTGGTGCCGTAGCTATAGAGATCATCAACCGCGGGATCGTTATTATCCGGGTCTCTCTTCGCCAGCAGTAACACCCGCTTTTGGGCTTCGTTCTCCTGCGCCAGTTCCAAAGCGCGAATCGACTTGGGTGTGCCAATGAATAGCGGCTGAACGCCATGGGGGTACACCACCATGTCTCTGAGTGTCACGACGGGGACGTTGCTGATCATTTCAGAATCCTGATTGGCCATGAAGTTGCTCACTCTTTGGAGTTGGATCTCGATTAAGTTAGGCCGGCTCACCTGCTGACCGCTCAGGCCACCGTGATGCCGGTCCGCCCTATCTAGTATGCCTGAACAGGGTCCATCGCGTCGTTCAGATTACCGTCATTTTAACGACTTTGTCCGCGTGACTTTCGTGCCCTCGATATCCACGCGGATTTTCTGCACGGATCTTGGCCATCGCAGCGATACCCTTGGCTCCGCACAAGAAGACGACCCTCTAAGCCACGGTACCTATGGCCATGTTGTCCTTAACCTCTTTGCTAATGCCTTCACAGGCAGGATCATCATGCGATCCACGTCCTCTTTCTACGCAGCATTCGCCGCAGCAGCCCAGGCGCGCCAAATGCATGTTCCAGCGAGCCTAACGGCGATCGGAGGTGCACGTGCATCCCGCCCCCACGAACTGCCGGATCAACATGTAAGCGCCATTCATCGCCTGAAGCATCCGCCGTAGCAAGGCGACTCGCTTGGTCAGCCATTCGAGGGATGATCACCTAGCGCTCCGGTCAGACACCCTGGTAACCGTGCCTCATGCGAGCGTATTAGCCGGCGGATCAATTCAAGCCATCCAAGGGGTCATTATTACCGGCGCGCAAGCTGCGCCAGCATTCGAGCGCTGTCGACCATCGCAGCGGACATGACGGCTTAGCCTGGGGTTTTGGATGGCAAGGGCGCGCGGAGTTCTCGCGAGACTCATCGAATTGATCGTGGACTTGGCGGGCACCGAGCGAGGCCCAAGGCACAGACTGTCAGAATGCCGCGCAAGCCCTCCCGTCTTATCACCCCACGAACTGGGGATTCTTGGTTGCGTTAGCGCGTGTGGGGCTGGCAAACCTCGCAGGCGCCCGCAGCGAGGTCCTACTCAGCTTAAGTCGTTAAGACTCCTGAGATTTTAATTTCTCTGGGGTCTCATAAATCATCATGGGCTCACTCTTACCCGCAATGACATTCTCGTCCACAACCACTTTCACAACGCTTTCTTCCGAGGGGATGTCATACATCACGTCTAACAAGACACTTTCGAGGATTGACCGGAGGCCTCTGGCACCGGTTTTCCTTTCCATTGCTTTCTGAGCCACAGCGCGCAATGCATCCTCTCGAAAGTCGATCTCCACACCTTCCATCTCGAAAAGCTTTGCGTACTGTTTGGTGTAGGCATTTTTTGGCTCTACCAGAATACGGACCAAGGCGTCGACATCCAGTTCATCGAGGGTCGCTAAAACCGGCAGACGCCCTACAAACTCGGGAATCAAGCCATATCGCACCAAATCTTCAGGTTCGACCGTCTTCAATGTTTCGCCAATATTGGTCTTATCAGCCTCTGAAACCACGCTGGCGCCAAATCCGATACCGCTCTTGGCGGATCGATCAAGGATCACCTTATCGAGCCCAGCGAACGCCCCCCCACAGATGAACAAAATATTCGAAGTATCGACTTGCAAGAACTCCTGTTGAGGGTGCTTGCGACCGCCTTGGGGTGGCACTGAAGCAACCGTCCCTTCAATCAACTTCAGCAATGCCTGTTGAACACCCTCTCCCGAGACATCACGCGTGATCGAGGGGTTGTCACTTTTTCTGGAGATTTTGTCGATCTCGTCAATATAGACAATTCCGACCTGCGCCTTCTCAACATCGTAATCGCACTTTTGAAGCAGCTTTTGAATAATATTTTCAACATCTTCACCCACATACCCTGCTTCGGTGAGCGTCGTCGCATCGGCGATGGTGAAGGGTACATCAAGCAGACGCGCCAGGGTTTCTGCGAGCAGCGTCTTACCGACCCCGGTTGGCCCAACCAGCAAAATGTTTGACTTCTGCAGTTCGACATCATCTTTCTTACCGGAGTAGTTCAGCCGTTTGTAATGGTTATACACGGCAACCGACAAGACGCGTTTGGCGCGCGTTTGGCCAATCACGTACTCGTCTAAAATCGCACTGATCTCTCGAGGCGTTGGCAGTTTCTTAAACTCGGCCTCATCCTGCGTCTCTTGGAGTTCCTCTCGAATAATGTCGTTACACAATTCGACACATTCATCGCAGACGTAGACGGATGGTCCAGCAATCAACTTCCGAACTTCATGCTGGCTTTTGCCACAGAAGTTGCAGTGCAATAGTTTGCCGTCTCCGTTGTTATCGTGATCGTCTGTCATTCTTACCTCGAGTTACTGCCTTTGAAGTTCAAGACTCGGCGCAAGTCGGTATCGAGTCTAGCTTTTTGGCCACGATGGATTCTCCATTTGGTCTCAGCTTCTCGCCGTTTTTCGCCCGATTCTTTCTCTAAATTTTTGCGCCCACCTCGGTTCACCATGCCTCTTGGGCTTTGCCGCTCGCGACGTGTCACCTGCGTCTGAGTGTTCGCTCTTACCTCGTCACTCGCTTACCTAAATCGCCACTTTTCCTCTCGGCCCGGACCATATTTGATCCTGGTTGACCAAAGCCCTGCGAGCCTGGCTTCCTCTCTCTTGTTTTCGGCACGAAAGCCCAATTACTTGAGTCGCAACCCGCATCTAAATTTTCAGGGCCGTGCCTCTGATCAAACTGTATCACAATCTTTATCGATGGCGACGGCTCAAGCATGATGCCCGGCGTGGCCCTTTACTCGCAGCCCTAGTCTTTCGCCCCTTTGACTCTGGGCTCCTGAACCTGGTCAATCAATCCGTAGGCCAGTGCAGCCTCGGCGTTCATAAAATGATCTCGCTCCGTGTCTTTGGCCACTTCTTCCACAGTTTTACCGGTGTGGTCTGCCAGAATGTGATTCAACCGCTCTCGAAGATATAGGATCTCTCTCGCTTGAATCTCTATATCAGATGCTTGGCCCTGTGAGCCACCGCTGGGTTGATGAATCATGACCCGCGAGTTCGGCAAGCAGAATCGCTTGCCTTTGGTGCCTGCTGCTAGCAGTAATGCGCCCATGCTG
>JALRJG010000140.1 GCA_023261215.1 Pseudomonadales bacterium
GACTGTAGATGTCGTAAGAGCGCTCGCCTCGAGCCGTCTGCTCGAGGACCATGGGAATCAGACCTAATCCCTGTACAGGAGGGCGGATGGTGTCACCAATCGTCATTGAATGTCTTTCCTCTATTTAAATCTTTAACTCTCTGGTGCGCTCTTCATGCGCCGTTCCGTTTGCGCGTTGCCTCACGCCCTTCAATTGACTTACACAAGACGCTAACCAGGTTACATCTAAGCACATTTCGGACCCAAGAGGTGCTGAAACGCCGTTTTCACCCCATCGCTGTTGCTTCTACGAACGGTCTAGAGAAATTTATCACCGTCAAGATGACGAAAACAGAAGCATCCTGCTCATCAGCTGCAGGTCACGACACCCAGCGTACATGGGCGCCTTTGAATCGATATTCAAGTCGTCTCGCTCCATGCAGTGGAGAATGCCCCTGAGTCAAACACCGTTGGCGCTAGGCTGTAACATGGCGATGACTGAACCGCACCGAGTTCAGTCAACGAATCGATTCTTCTTGGCACGCAGGGAGGGGCTTCAACATCAAAACCCTCGCCATGGACAGCGACGATATGACACTCTGACTCTGGCAAGGCTCAAGGCTAACCCGCCGACTTCGGCTCGTTCGCTGACTCCTCAGTATCCGCTTCGGGCGAGGTGGCCGCTTCCGCTTCAGCGTCGGCTTTCTGCTGAGGTGGCTGAATCGCCTCCTGGTAACTCATTTCAACCGTTTCAACCGCCATCTTTTCGAGCAATCTTTCGACGACTTGCTCCTCGAGCACGAGGCCTTGAATCTGACTGAGCGCTTGTTCGTTGCTGTAATAGTAATTGACCAACTGCTCTGGTTGCTCGTAGCTCGAAGCAATGTCCTCAATCTTCGACTTCACTCGATCAGCATCCGCCTCAATGGATTCACCCTCGATGACGGCATTAACAATCAGCCCCAAACGAACCCGTTTTTCGGCTTCGTCGGCAAAGAGTTCTTTGGGCAGCATGTTCTCATCAAATTGCTGACCTCCCCCGAACTGTTGCACCATATTTTGGCGCATACGGCCGCATTCATCGTCGATAAGCGCCTTCGGTACATCGACTTCAGTGACCTCGAGAAGCCCATCCATCACTTGACCCTTAACCCGGTTATCAATCGCGCTTTGAAGCTCTTTTTCCATGTTTTTTTGAACTTCAGCTCTGAAGGCTGGCTCACCACCCTCGTCAACGTTGAACAACTTGAAAAAATCGTCATTTAACTCGGGTAACATGGTCTCTGCGACGGTCTTTACCGCCACCTTAAACACAACCGATGCCCCTGCTAGGGCTTCGGCGTGGTAAGCCTCCGGGAAGGTCAATTCAAGGGACTTTTCGTCACCGGCGGCCATGCCTACGATACCCTCTTCGAACCCAGGGATCATGGATCCAGATCCCAAAACCAATTTGTGATCAGAACCCGTACCGCCCTCGAAGACCTCTCCGTCCTTTGAGCCTTCAAAGTCAATCGTAACTTGATCATCCATCGCCGCGGCTCGTTCAACTTCGACATACTGCTTGCGTTGTTCCCGCAGCTTGTCAACCATGTCGTTCAAATCGGACTCCGTGACGGATGCTGATGGCTTGGTGACGACGATGCTCGACACATCGCCAGGCGTCACATCGGGCATGACCTCAAAGGTTGCCGAAAAAGACAAATCTTTACCTGATTCAATGACCACATCATCGATCCGCGGCATCCCTGCTGGCGTTAAGGTCTCTTGTGTGATGGCGTCTGAATAGCTTTGCTGCATCACCTCGCTTGAAACTTCCTGCAAAATGCCTTCGCCAAATCGCCTTCTGACCTCGCGGACAGGGACTTTCCCTGGACGAAACCCCTTGATTCTCGCTTGCGAAGCCGCTTGCTTGATCCGATCCTCTACCTTCGGTGTTATCTCGTCCGCTGGCACGACAATGTGCATCTTGCGCTCTAATGCGGAGACGCTCTCAACTGTAATTTGCATAGTGAATCAAAGCTCGTGGTTGACAAATCAAGACGTTCGCCTTGACATGCTTTGGGTTTGAACCGTTGTCTTAGTTAGTGGTGCGAAAGGAGAGACTCGAACTCTCACACCTTGCGGTACTGGAACCTAAATCCAGCGCGTCTACCAATTCCGCCACTTTCGCACATTGCTCGGGGATTCATTCTTAGGGCCGGCTTCTAACCATCGCCTATGCCCGCCAGCCTACTGTTCCCCGCATGCTCTGTGAATCCGTACGATCCACACATTGGGGCGCATTGGCAGGCTCAGGCTGAGCGCGTCACATAGCTTGTTTGCCAGGCTTTCAAAACACTGGCGAGCCCTTTGATCCCCCGATCAAAGGGCCGGAATTATAGAGATAAAGCAAACGCCTCACAAGACGACGAAAGCCCTCAACATCCCTCGAGCTCAATCAGGGCAATGACGAGCAGCACACCGTTAGGTTCTCGACCGCTATGGATCAAAAGCCGTTGAGAGTCGCGTACCGATCCTTATGATAAGCCACGTTGCCAAACGCGATTTCAAGAACACGTGCTCGCTTCAGATAAAAACCTGCATCAAACTCATCGGTCATGCCTATGCCACCGTGAATCTGGATGAGTTGGTTAGACATTTCATGCAGGAAGGCACTCGCCTTAGCTTTGGCCAGCGCCACCAAACTTTCCCGCTCGTCAGATTCGGCGTCCAAACTTTGAAGTGCAGCTTCCACACAACTCCGCGTCAGTTCCATTTCTGTATATAACCCAGACGCACGGTGACCCAATGCCTGAAAGGAGCCAATCACCTGACCAAACTGCTTTCGCGTCTTCAAATAATCTAGGGTCATATCAAAAGC
The DNA here is from genome assembly GCA_023261215.1 of Pseudomonadales bacterium. GTDB lineage: Bacteria > Pseudomonadota > Gammaproteobacteria > Pseudomonadales > Azotimanducaceae > UBA9926. The sequence continues at coordinate 2,840 of JALRJG010000140.1, forward strand.
ATGGGCAGCAGTGCCTAGCATCTCCATAGCAAGCCCCGCTCGAGCCACATCCAGGATCCACGACAATGCCCCGCCGGCCTGATGAAGTGTCCCGAGAAGCTGATCCTCGCGCACCTCAACGCGCTCGAAGCGAAGATTTGCATAGCCTCTGGAATCCATGGTGGAAAGCGAACTTCTAGACAAGCCGTCAACGTCCGCATCAACTAAAAAGAGACTCAGCCCCTCTAAGCTGCCTGCGGCGCCTTCCGTTCGGGCAACGACAACAAAATGCGTTGCCGCCATACCCTCCATGACAAAGGTTTTTTCTCCGCTCAAGGTGAAGCCATCATCGGAACGCTCAGCCAAAAGCGCGGTTGCCTCAGGATGATGTCTCGTGCCTTCCTCTAGCGCCAAGCTAACCACCGCACTGCCATCGGCAATCTTAGGGAGTAATGACGTTTTCTGCGCTTCATTCCCCGCCTTCATTAACGCACTGGCACCCACCAGGGCTGAGGCAAAAAGCGGACTCGCGGTGAGATGCCTGCCGAGTTGTTCTAGCACAAGCCCAAAGGTGAGGTGCCCCAGCCCCGAACCACCGTAGGCCTCGGGGACCAGCATGCCGGTCCAACCCATGTTGACCATGGCAGTCCACGTATCGGGAAAGAACCCCAGCGGCGCGCCACTATCCCGCATCGCTCGAAACTGGGTTACCGGGGATTCATCGCGCACCCAAGAGACCGCTTGGTCTTTAATCAGTGTTTGTTCCTCTGAAAGTAGTGCCACGTTTGCCCCCTAACCTTTTTGTGTCGTCTCGGGCAGGCCGAGAATATTCTTAGCAATGATGTTGTTCTGGATCTCAAAAGATCCGCCGTAAATCGAGATGGCCTTCCCAGACAACCAGCCCCGAACATTCTCCAGCTCATCCTCGGAGAACGCGTCACCATCCCATCCGATGCCTTGATGACCCATCACTTCGAGAAGCAGTTCGGCTCGGTCTTGTGACACCCGTGTCGCGGAATTCTTCAATATCGAAGCCGCGGCACTGACTTCCGGATTCCCCTTGGCTTCAGCAGAAATCCTGGCAATGGTGAGACCGTGCGCTTTTGTATGCATGAGGTGATCGACAATCCTCGATCGAAGATCTTTGTCACTCAGCGTGCCGTCTGGCTCAGACCCACAATAAGCTTTGGCGAGTGCTTGAATAGGCTGAGCACTTTTATTACTTGTTGGCCTTGCACCTGTCTGACTCGCGCGCTCGTGTTGCAGCAGCCGCTTCACGACACTCCAGCCGTCGTTATGCTTGCCAAGAAGGTCGGTCTTCTCGGCCTCAGCATCGTTAAAAAACGTCTCGCAAAATGGCGATGCGCCTGCAATCAGCTTAATAGGTCGCGTTTCAACCCCTGGCTGATCCATTGGCAGGAGTAAAAAGCTAATGCCGTCCCGCTTAGCCACACTGGAATCCGTTCTGACCAGAGCGCCACACCACTGAGAGATGTTGGCCCCAGAGGTCCAAATTTTCTGGCCGTTAATGACCCATCGGTCACCATTATCCTCTGCTTTCGTCTGCAAAGAGGCGAGGTCTGATCCCGCGTTGGGCTCTGACAAACCGAGGCACCAACGAACCTTGCCACTGCAAATCCCCGGCAGGTGCTTCTTCTTTTGCTCTTCAGTCCCGTATTCGAGAATGGTTGGCCCAACCATGGTCACGCCCATACCCGCCAGCAGCGGGATCGGATTGATGGCGCCCACCTGATGCATTTCGTCTGACAAAACCGCGGCCTCTCCCACGCTAAGGCCACCACCACCGTATACAGCTGGCCAGGTCGGGGTACCCCAACCCTTGTCACCCAGGCGATCTCTCCAAAGACTGGCATCCTCTGGGATCGTGGCTTCCCCCTCGACTCCGCCAAAAGGTTCGATTCCTCGTCCTGCCAAAGACTTGGGGAAATTCTGCGCTAACCAATCGCGCACTTCATGACGGAATTGATCTAAGGCCTCACTCATCGTCTGTATCCTCTACTCTGTGACTCTAATTCTTTAACTCAACTTCTTTATCTAAACTTCTTTATCTAAGCTTCTTTATCTAAGCTTCTTTATCTAAGCTTCTTTATCTAAGCTTCTTTATCTAAGCTTCTT
>JALRJG010000141.1 GCA_023261215.1 Pseudomonadales bacterium
GGACAAATTCATCAACTTCAGCACGCTCCGTCCGTGCTTCATTTGCGGGGATGCCTTCTGCCTCGTAGCCAAAACTGATGCCGAAGAGAATCTTTGTCTGTTCCGGAATGCTAAAGAATTCCCTGACGAAGTCTGGGTAGTTGCGCAATGTGCCTTGGGCGCAGGAGGCCACGCCATGGGCGGTCATCGCCAACATCAATATTTGCGCAAACATGCCCACGTCAGACGCACTCTGCATACCAAAAGCTTCATCCATTCCGATAAAGGCAACATGGGGTGCGTCAAAGAATTCAAAGTTCCGACGCGCGGCTCTACCCCGCCCCTCTCGATCCTCCCATTCAATGGACATGGCATCGTAAAGCACTTTGGCACACGCACGCCGACGATTCTTGAACACCTCGCCGATTTTGCCATCGCCTCGATGATCAGTATTTGCAGATTCACCCGCGTCAAATCGACGCAGAAATTCGGCGCGAATCTGATCGCAAGCCGAGCCCGAGGCTACGAAAACTTTCCATGGCTGAATATTCGTCCCCGACGGCGCCCATCGGGCCGTTTCAAAAATGGCGGTTAGCGTTTCCTTGGCCACCGGGGTTTGGCTGAACCCGCGCACGGAACGGCGAGCGCGTACTAATTGATCAAAGTTGACTGCTGTTTGATTCATCGTTTCCTCTTACATCCAATGCTTCCGATCGAGGCAGGCGCGTGCTCAGGGCCAGGGTGCAGCCTGCCTCAAATCCAACGACGGATCATAGGCTAAGCCTCGATAAAAAGCTGCCGCTGGGCGCTGCCAACCCGGCCTGAGCCGTTTCTGACGATTGTCACGCGCCTAGCGTCTTATCGTCGCCGGCCATTCAGCATCTGAAGCGATCGACTTCACGCTGGAGAGAACCCAGGAATGCCGATCGAGTCATCTCACTGAGCGATGGTTATATCCCTTTTAACCGCGATCAGCCGGCTGAGATTGGCGCCCCAAAGTGACTTTTGCTTAGAATCGATGTCGAACGCACGTGTAGGTCAATCCATGACAACCCATCCATTAAGTCCTTTTCGCGACGACGAGCTCGCCAGCCAGTGCGCAGAACTCTTTGGATCTCACGTGGCGATATCCCCCCTGTCATCTATCGACCGTATGGGACGACGTATCACGGGCATTGATCTCACGCAGCCCCTGTCGGCACCGCAAGCGCGGTTACTGATCGCGCTACTCGATGCTTTCAACATCATTTCTTTTCCTCGGCAGGACCAGCACACCTTCCGAGTTCGGGATCTTGAGCGATTGGCCAATCATTACGGCGCGCCCATTCCACATCCGAAAAATTATGAAAACTATGCAACCTATCAACGTGACGGAGAACCTTTACGACGCCTCCCTGTCGCGAAGCAGACGACGACGCTGTGCAACAACGCATTTCCTGACGCCATTACATGCACTGAAGATGCAGATAGCCCGGCCGTTTACGTGGTGACCAATCTGCCCGGCAGCGGGCGAGACAAGACGGAAATGTTGGCGAGTGGCCTACATTGGCACACGGATATCGAGTTCGAGCCCGAGCCCCTCTCAACCAGCATGTTTTATGTTCAAGGCGTCCCCACGACGCGGGACGCGGAAAATGGGTCCTGGGTTCCCGATGTTCACCCACCTGAAGGCTTCTACCATCCTGAATCAGGTGATGAACTCACCCAACGCAGGCTAGATCTGCCCCTTAACGGCGAAACGGCCTATGCAGATACTGCAGCGGCATTTGCTGATCTTCCGACAGATCAGCAAGTGGAACTCAGACAAGTGATGGTCAGACGGCGCCTACGCATTGGCGACCCGGGCTGGTTGATTCCACTGGTTTATACCAACCCTCGAACTGGCCGGTTATCGCTGCATAGTCCGGTCTGGGCCTCACGGGGGAAGAATATTGCACCTGTTGAAGTCGACGGCCTCTCTGACCGTGCATCGCGCGAGTTTCTCGATGATCTCGAGCGTCACGTGCTCGATCCTAAGTATCGCTACGATCATGCTCATACACCCGGGGACGTGACCATTTGGAGTAATTTCTCGACGCTGCACAATGCACCGCCAGCTAAACGCATCATCAATCGACCCGAAGACGCCCGTTTAATGTATCGAATCAGTTGCAAGGGCGAACCTGCGCTGACACTGCCCCGGGATGACACTAATGACTGGATGGAGTCGAATATCCTGCCGCCCTACCGGTCCCCTTCCCATTATTTAAGGGCATCACCGGCTTCCGCCTAAGGATTTGCTCTCAATTGAGGGCTTATCGGCTGCCTTCCGCGAGGCAGAATTGCCCGCCAGCGCACCTTAAGTGACGCGCCTTCATTGTCATGGTTCAATCAAGGTTCAGATCCTTTTGGGCCCTTAATCGCTCACGCTCATGCACATCAACTTAAATGGCAGGACTCGCCTTTACCCATTATTGGGTGATCCGATCATCTATGCACGATCTCCAGACTGGCTTAGCCAACGCATGGCCGAACGAGGCATGAATACGATTTCACTGCCCCTTGAAGTACCCGAAGGAAACCTCGGCCAAGTGATTGAGGGCCTGACCGCAATCAACAATGTTGATGGCTTCAGCTTAACCATGCCCCACAAGCAGACCGGGTTTAGCTACTGCGCCACCCACAGCGAGACTTCCGAACTGCTAGGCGTCGTGAGCGCAGCCAGGCGGAATGCAGATGGCTCGTGGCATGGACACACCACTGACGGCGATGCCTTCGTGAAGGCTCAGATCGATCATGGCGCGGTGATCCAGGGCGCGCGCGTCTTAATCCTCGGGGTCGGTGGGGCCGGCAGCGCTATTGCCATCTCTATGCTGGATCAAGGTGCGAAAGAGGTCGTGATCTGCGACCAAGACACCCCCCGAATGAACGCCCTCGCAACTCTCCTCGAACCCAAAGCCCAAGGGCGATTGCAGACGGGAGCAAGTGATCCGACCGGGTTTGACCTGGTCTGCAATGCCACCCCCATGGGTATGAACGAGACAGACCCTCTGCCTCTCGATCCGAGTCTTTTGAGCGACACCATGTTCGTCGGCGATGTGGTGGCGGGCCATGGCGAGACGGCATTCATACGCGCCGCTCGAATGGCGGGCTGCCCGACCGCTGATGGCGACGCCATGGTCGTTGCGGTGCTCGATGTCATGTGCGACTTTCTCGAGCGAAGCTGGCAATGAGCACTCAAAGCAGGTGTCGCACCCTTCTCAAACACAGGACTAAAGAAAGGGAAAAGCGCCTTGGGCGCCAAATGAATCAGCCATTAGGAGGCTAGTTGCTCTGCATAGCGACCGGGCACTGCGCCGAAATTCAGCTGACCTGATGCATTCTAAACTCTTGATTGCCTGGGTCATCCGACTTTTTTGGCCGCAGCGCTTTTGGCCGCAGCGCTTTTGGCCGCGGCGCTTTTGGCCGCGGCGCTCGCTCTTGAGGAAATCAGAGTCCAGGCGCTCGTGCCGATTTTGGGCACGTACTAGCTTGCAAGGCACGATCGATTGATCATCGCAGCTCAGCGCGCGATGATGGCCAATCAACTAAGGATCTTGTTTTGACCGCGCCCGAAACCGCCCCAACGATGCGCTTGCGCGAGCGATTAGCCTACAGCACGTTTAACGGCGCGGACTATCTCATTAAGAACGTGATTGGTAAGTACATGTTCTTCTTTTACACAACGACCTTTGCCTTGAATCCGCTATGGCTCGCGTTTTGGCAGCCCTTCATGAAAATACTGGATGTGGTAACCGACCCCCTCGTCGGCGAATGGTCAGACCGCACCAAAAGCAAGATGGGCAAGCGCCGACCTTGGATCCTGATCGGCTCGATCACCTTAGGCATCGTTTTCCCATTGAGCTGGATGCCCACCATCGTCATGTTCTGGGATCCGGCGCCAACCTTACTGTCGATTTTTATCTATTTCATGATCTTTAAGGTGCTCTATTACCTCACCCATACCATGGCCGTGGTTCCCTACTATGCCCTCGGGGCAGAACTCTCAAGCGACTATGAGGAGCGCACGCGCATCGTTGCTTGGCGCCATTTTATTGGCGTGCCCATGACAGTGCTCGCCACCGTGCCTTTCGTGATCGCCTATGACCCTGATCTTTTTGACAGTGAAATCACCGGGGTGGCCGTGGTCATGTGCGGTGTCGGTGCCATCATTATCGCCACCGGCGTTTGGGCAGCCCTCGGCACCAAAGAACGGGTCACCGCTGAACCAACGACTGAACTCCCTTTAAAGGATGCACTCAAAATTACTCTGACCAATCGGCCCTTTATGTTTCTGGTGGGCACCGTGTTCTTCTACGGCATCGGCCAATACTTTGCGGTCGCCTTCGGTGTCTATTTGATCAACTACATTATTTTCGAAGGCGATAAATCTCAGACCACACAACTCTTAATGTATGCCACGGCGGCGGGTGTCGTCGTCAGCATGGGACTCAACTTGCTCATCAGGCGCCTAAGCAGTCGCTACGAAAAAGTCATACTCCTCAAGATTGGACTACTCGCAAGCCTCACCGTTCCCCTCACAGCCCTGGTTGCGTTCCAGCCCCAGGAGCCGGCTTGGTACTACTTGCTCCACGCAATGGCATTACCGATCGGCAATACCATCATCGAGGTATTACCCCTGTCCATCGTTGCCGACATCTGTGATCTCGACGAGATTAAAAGTGGTCGAAGGCGTGAAGGCGCATTCGTGGGTGTCTACAACTCTGCTTTCAAAACGGGCTATATGTTCGCACCCGCCCTGGCGATGATTTGTCTCTCATTGACCGGCTTTGATGGCACGCTTGAACAACAATCAGCAGAAACGAATCAATGGCTCCAGACCTATTTTGTTTTGGGCACTTTTGTGACGTTTCTCGGCGCTGCCGTCTTAAGTCAGTTCATCCGCGTACGTAAACAGGAGATCGATGAGGCGCAGCTGCATCGGTT
>JALRJG010000142.1 GCA_023261215.1 Pseudomonadales bacterium
ATGGCATCCTCCGGTGCTAGCATACCCAAATCACCGTGGCCCGCTTCAGCGGGATGGATGAAGAAAGCGGGTGTACCCGTGGAAGCCAGGGTGGCTGCAAATTTACGAGCGATGAAGCCAGCTTTGCCAATACCTGTTGCAACAACACGCCCTTCGGTGCCTTGAATCAACTCAACCGCTTCGGTGAACGTGGGTTTTACGTCGATGGCTTGAACGGCCGCAGCTTCCGCCTGGATGATGCGAGTCAAATTAGCTTGGATATCCATGGTAAGCGCTCGTTTGAATGGCGGCATTATAACGAATTCATCTTGGACGATCCTTGGATTGTCATCCTAGGACCTAGCTATTCACTGTTGCAGTAACCTGCGGAATCGATTGCCGACCCTAGGATGCAGGGATGGATGGGGCCTTTGCGATTGGCTCGTATGCGATGTTAAGACTGTCTGAACTCAGTCTCGTAAGCGTGGAGCCATTTGAGTGTTTGCTCCCGGACATGGGGGTGATAACTGAGGCGTTCGGCGACTTGCGCAAAAGGGATCCAAACTGAGGCGCGCACGTGATCATCGATGATTGAATGATTGGGTGTTTTCTCGCTTGCTTGGGTCATAAACCACTCGCCCAAACAATGGATCCTGCGGCCATTCCAGCTGAAGGTGTACGCGGTCTGCCCCAAAGGCCTCATCGCTCGTGTTGAATAGCCGGTTTCCTCTAACAACTCTCGATGTGCCGCGGCGAGCGGCGTTTCGCCAGACTCAATACCGCCGCCGGGTAGCGACCAGATAAATTTCTGAGTGAGCGGATCGATCATTTCGACCATGAGGAGTGCCGAGTGGTCCACGCACAAAACGATGGTGCGCCACCGCTGACTTGGTGAGGGAGAAAGCGCCCCTCGTGAGGGGTGATGGATGTTGCTCATGGTGGACTCAGTTCGCCTCACCCAGGGCCTGCGCGATGATAGCCGTGTCCTCTGCCGCTCCAGGTGCATTGACCATGTGGCACCGTGCCAAATGATCCTCTGAGCCATGGATGGGTTCCAGTGGGGGTGGATGATCAGCACACGGCGCGAAACACGCTGGGCAGCGAGGATGGAAGTGGCAGCCCTTCGGCGGATCAATGGGTGACGGCACGTCGCCTTTCAGAATCACGCGCTGACGGGTCGTGGTTGGGTCAGGGACGGGACTGGCTGAGATCAAGGATTGGGTGTAAGGGTGCCTCGGGTTTTGGTAGATGGTTTCGCTCGACGCGGTCTCGACCACCTGCCCCAGGTACATGATGGCGATTCGATCTGAGATGTGCTTCACCACGGCTAGATCGTGGGCAATAAAGAGATAGGCAAGGCCAAATTCTGATTGGAGATCCAGCAGAAGATTGAGAATCTGACTCTGAATCGAGACATCCAGTGCAGACACGGGCTCGTCACACACGATCAATTTGGGTTTGAGTGCAATGGCCCTTGCAATACCGATTCGTTGCCTTTGGCCCCCGGAAAATTCAAACGGGAAACGGGTCGCAGATCGAGCCGGCAGACCGACGAGATCGAGTAGCCGTTTCACCTCTGTATCTCGAGCTTGAGCCGAAGCCATACCGTGAATGATGAGGGGTTCCTCGAGAATCTCCTTGACCGTATGGCGAGAATTCAATGATTCCATGGGGTCCTGAAAAATCATCTGAATATCTCGGCGGTAGGGCAGCAGCGCCCGTTGATTCAGGGACGCGAGATCGACGCCTTGATAGTGAATTTGTCCTTGGGTGGGTTGGTAAAGCCTTGCGATGCATCGGCCCAGTGTGGTCTTACCACAACCAGATTCCCCGACGAGACCCAGGGTTTCGCCAGGGTAGATCGAGAGATCGACGTCATTCACTGCACGATTAACGAGAGTCGAGCGACGCAGCAGCCCAGATTTGACTGGGAAGTGCATGGACAGATGACTGATTTCGAGCAGCGGTTTCACGATGGTTCGTCCCATAAATGGCAGGCAATAATCTGATCTGCCTGTCGCTCACGGAGCGCGGGCACGGACTCGCGGCAAAGCGTAATGGCGCGGGCACAACGATTATTGAACCGGCAACCTGTAGGAAGATCGAACAGGCTGGGCACAATGCCTTCGATCACCGGCAATCTGCTTTTCGGAATCCCGTCGAGTTTGGGAATCGAACTCAGGAGACCTTGGGTGTAAGGATGCATGGGCGATCCGAAGATTTGCTTAACACTGCCGCGCTCAGCGACCCGGCCGGCATACATGACCACCATCGATTCACACGTTTCTGCAATGACGCCTAGATCATGCGTGATCATAATCACCGCCATGCCCATTTCATTCTGGAGGTCTTTGATCAAATCTAAGATTTGCGCCTGAATGGTGACATCCAGTGCAGTTGTGGGTTCATCGGCGATGAGCAATTTCGGCTGACATATCAGCGCCATGGCGATGACCACCCGTTGGCGCATACCGCCCGACAACTGATGCGGGTATTCGGTCATTCTGATGTCAGGCGCTGGGATGCCAACACGATCCAGCATCGAAACCGCGGCTTGAATCCTCGCCTGGTCATTGAGGTTCGTGTGTAGTCTGAGACTTTCGGTCAACTGGCGGCCAATTGTGTGCACGGGGTTCAGTGCTGTCATGGGTTCTTGAAAAACCATCCCAATGGATTGACCTCGGATCGTTTCCATCGATCGAGTCGGTAGGGTATTCAGTCGCTGGTTGTTAAAGAGGATGCTCCCCGCGACGATCCGACCTGCCGGGCGAGGCAAGAGCCCCATGATCGAGAGTGCCGTCACACTCTTACCACAGCCTGATTCGCCTACCAGCCCGAGCGTCTGGCCTTCGCCAATCGAAAAGCTCACACCATCGAGCGCGCGAACCACGCCCTCGTCAGTTTCGAATTCAGTGACGAGGTCCTGGACCTCGAGCAGTGGCGAATGGCTCATGGCGCCTCTTGACGACGATATTGCTCGAACGATTCGATAACCGGTTCAAAGGTCACACCGGCTTTTCGTGCGTCCATCGTTGCTTTTCGCTCGTCTTCATCAATCCAGTGTAAGAAGAACTCGAGATGATTGGCTGCGTGCTTGTTGGCGAAGTAGGGCGGGTAATGCACCCAGCGCCAATGGCCGATTCGAAAAAAGCCACTGTAAAAACCGGGGACAAAGGACGCATAGTCATGATGGATCTGACTCATCTCGTGAGCCAGCGCGATCATCTCGTCCGCCTCTGTGGAGGCGCGATACGCATCAATGCGTTGATCCATCTCGAGCATGGCCAAACTCTCGAGGTTGTTCGTCTGGGTTTTCAGTACCCGATCCGGATTGACGCTGCCATCCTCTAAAAACGCCTTGTCGTATGCGTTGTCTGAATGATACGTCTCCCAAAATCGGGGGTAGAGCTCGAGGCTGTAACCGAACGCCGAGAAGTGCAGTTCATGCTTTTTCTCCTGTACTTTTTTCCAGCCGGCCGTTCCGTCCAAAACTTCGACGCGGTACTCAAGGCCCGCTTTAGCAGCCTCCTCTTTGAGTATCGTTAAGACATCCTTCAATGACTCATAGCCTGAGGAGACGGTGAATGCAAGTCGGGTACCGTCCGCTCGTCTCAAAATGCCGTCTGGGCCTCGCTCCGTGAATCCAGCCTCAGCAAAGGCTGCCTGGGCAAGTTCGATATCGAAGGGCCGCGCTTTGATATCGCTTGCGGTGTAGGGCCCATACCCATCGTTGGCGGTGTTCAGTCGGTCGTAATCGCCACGAAAGAATTTATCGATAACCAGATCCCAATTGGTCGCGTACTGTAAGCCCAGGCGAATGTTTTGATCACTGAGTAACGGTTGCGCAGTGTTGATCCAGAGACCATACGGTGGTCTGGGCCGCTGGTTGAAGAAGAGCTTTTTATGGATGTATCCATCCAAGACGTCTGGGTCGTCATTGGGCAGTTTTTCATACCAATATTCGGCGAGATTCATGGAGAATTGGTCGATATCGCCGCGTTTGAAGGCTTCGAACACCTTCGGGGTATCGCGGATGACCATGAAATTGATCTTGTCCACGTTGAAGCGATAACGCCAATGCTTTTTGTCCTTCGCCCACCAGTTTTGGTCGCGAGTCATTTGGATCGATCGACCTTTTTTCAGATCGCCGGGCTCGATGAGGTAGGGTGACGTGGTGGGAGCGAATCGCCACTGATAGCGCTCGAGAAAATCCTCACCCACCTCTTGATAAAAGTGGCGCGGCAGCGGCCGTAGCTCGAGCACCTTGGAGTCAATATCGGGTTTGAGGGCAACGGTGGTGATGGAGATTAGATGATCGTCGTACTTGGTGATGTTGGTGTATTGCGTTGAATACCAGTTGTTGTACCAGGGTGCCGTGATGTAGGTCGATCGATGCATCCAGAACATGAAGAGATAATCGTCGGCTGTAATGGGCACGCCATCTGACCATCGGGCATCGGGGTCAAGCTCGACGTAGACCGTGCGCGAAGGACGATCGATGGCCCATTGGGTGGCTAAGCCTGGAAAGAAATCCATTTGATCCGGGTGCCGATGCGCCATCGACATGGTGGTGTAGTCCAGGATCCATGGTCGAAAACTGCCATTTGAGTCCGGACCCAGAATACGAAGGGTCCGAGGAAAATCCTGCAGACGCACCGTTTCCATGCCGCCCTTTTTTGCCAGTGGGCTGCCCACTTCCGGCAAATCGCCACCATCCTCCCAGGTCAGACCTGCCGGGAGCTCGGCTCGTGATTTGAAGCTAAAGAAGTCTGGATGGTCCGCGTAGTATTGTTCGACTTCTTGCCTGTTATCGATCGCAGGAAATGGTTCATTGGCTTGATCAGAGGAGGAGCCATCCCCGCAGCCCATGAGCATTAATAGCGGGGTCGTGAACAGAATGAGTAGCAGATTGCGTTTCAACATAGTAGTCACCG
>JALRJG010000143.1 GCA_023261215.1 Pseudomonadales bacterium
ATGTTTGAATTAAAGCCAAGCGCTCAGTAAGCGTTTGCCCGTGATTGCTTATCGCTAGGCGGCGAAATGCCCCAAGACGTGCCAAGACGTGCCAAGACGAGAATGAAGGCTTAACACCGTGGTCAGCCTCGCGCGTGTATCGAGGTGTGATCACGAGGCGAGAAGCCATTGCAAGGGGCTATGGGGTTGGGGATACTGTGGGCCCGAAAAAAGCGGGCGACACCCCTAAATCGCAAGCGAAAGATTTAGGGGTCATTCGCAAATCAAGGTAAGACATTTTGTGCCTCGGATTGGGGTCGTCGCGTCAGCGCTCATTCAGTGCGAACCCGTTCGGTATGTCACGCGGCGAGGCAAAAAAGAAACCGCTCGCACCCAAGGTTTTGATAGGTGGGGGCAAGGAAGCCCGATCCAAAGCCTTGGAATAAGTTGAGAAGGAGAGACGATGAGTATTGACGCATTTCGTACAGAGGTTCGCGGTTGGCTTGAGGAAAACTGCCCAGAAACCATGCGAACCCCGATGCCTGCTGATGAATACCCAGGTGGCGGACGCCGAGCGGCCTTTAAGAATCCGGACACCGAGATTTGGATGCGACGCTGCGCAGACAAAGGGTTTACAGCGCCGACTTGGCCGAGAGAATACGGAGGCGCAGGGCTCGACGCGATGCAGGCACAGGTGCTGCGTCAGGAAATGCAGAGAATAAAAGCACGTACGCCCCTCGTCGGCATGGGGCTCTCTATGATCGGGCCGGCTTTATTGGAATTCGGCACCGATGAGCAAAAAGCGGAACATTTGCCCAAGATTGCCAGTGGCGCGATCTGGTGGTGTCAGGGGTACAGTGAACCCAACTCGGGCTCTGATTTGGCCAGTTTGCAAACGCGAGCCGTCGCGGATGGAGATGAATACGTCATCAATGGTCAAAAGATTTGGACGTCCGGTGCCGACAAAGCTGACTGGATATTCTGTCTCGTTCGCACGGATACCCAAGCGCCAAAACACAACGGGATTACTTTCATTCTTTTCGATATGGACCAGCCCGGTGTGTCTGTAAAACCGATCAAGTTGATCAGCGGTCTGTCGCCATTCTGCGAGACATTTTTCGAAGATGCACGAGCGTTGCGCAAGAACGTGATTGGTCGCGTCAACGAGGGATGGACGGTCGCGAAACGGCTGCTTCAATACGAGAGAACGATGATCGGTGGGGGTGATGGCGGCAGTGGTCGGCCTAATGTTGCGTCGGTCGCGCGTGAATACGTTGGTAGCAGCGGAGGGAAGATCGCAGATGCTGTTCTGCGCGATGAGATCACGACGCACGCCATGGATGATCGTGCATTTGGCCTCACGGTCAGACGGAATTTAGAGGAATCTAGATCCACCCAAGCGCCAAGCTTCGTGTCGTCGATGTTCAAGCTTTATGGAACCGAACAGAATAAGAAGCGGTACGAACTGTTGCTCAAGTCCATGGGCTCACAAATGTTGGGCTGGGAAGGCGAGGCATTTAGCGCCGAGGAACTGGATACCACCCGAGCTTGGCTCCGCACGAAGGCGAATTCCATCGAAGGCGGCACGAGTGAGGTTCAGCTGAACATCATCGCCAAGCGCGTATTGGGTTTACCAGACTAATCGAGTTCGCCCGTCAGGGCATCACAAGTTCAAAAGCGCGCGACAGGCAGCTGTCGCGCGTTTCTTGTTTTGGGAATATCACATGAGCGCTAGAGCAACACCTACATCGCACTCTTACTATAGCCAAGGGTTGCGTTTGCATTATCTCGATTGGGGAAACCCTGAAGCACCGCCGCTCCTCTTGGTCCACGGAAATCGGGACCACTGCCACAATTGGGATTGGGTTGCGCAGCGATTGCGAGATCACTTCCACATCATCGCGCCTGATTTCAGAGGGCACGGAGACTCATCGCATGTCTTGGGCGGTGGCTATAGCCATTCGGGTTATCTCTATGACTTGGCTCAATTAATTCACCAACAAAATCTGTCACCGCTCTCGGTCATCGCACATTCGCTCGGCGGTAGCGTGGCGCTCCGATACGCTGGTGTTTATCCAGAACACATCAAGAAAATGGTGGTGATTGAGGGGACAGGGGGCCCCCATTGGCTCTATCACTCGGTGCCGGTGCATGAGCGCCTCCGTTCTTGGATTGATGGAAATCGAAAGGCCGCAGGGCGTACGCCGCGCCGTTACCCCAGCCTGGAGGCTGCTTTTGAGCGCATGCAGACCGAGAACAAACATCTAAGAGAAGATCAAGCGCGGTACCTCACGGTTCATGGCAGCAACCAGAACGAAGATGGAACCTACTCTTGGAAATTCGACAATTACACCCACGTGATGGCCCCCTTTGATCTGAATTTGGAACAGACGCGCGAGTTGTGGGGACGCATTGCGGCGCCCTTGTTATTGGTCAGTGGAAGTGAGAGTGAATTTGTCAAACACCGAACAGAGGACCCGGCCAAGTACTTCCAAAATGCCAGGTCAATTGAATTTAGCGAGGCAGGGCATTGGGTCCATCATGACCAGCTCGATGGTTTCGTTGATGCAGCGCAGTCTTTTCTCTTAGGTGAGGATTGAAAGACTCGACCCTCTTAGGGTAGCCCTCGGTCTTTGATGTGGCTGATGAGAACGTCCCGGATCATAAGGCCCGTATCCTGAAGCGTGACCGAGTCACCAAAGGCAAGTTTGGCGTGACTGCCGATAAAGCTGTTGGTCGCCAGGTCATAGCGTTGGTCGGGATCGATCGAATCCGCTGCGTGATGGAGCTTTTGTTCCTGAGACAAAAGAATCAGTAAGTCACTGCCTTTGATATTCAGGCGTACCAGTGAGTTGCCAAATGGCTCGATATTCCAAATCATTCGGGCACTGATGGGCCCCTCGGGTAAGCTGTCTCGAATGCCGCCTCGATTGTAAAACCCGAGATCAGCTTGAAGGGCGACCTTCAGCATGTGCTCAAGGATGGGTTGCAGCTCATCGCTCGAGTAGGCGCGGGTCGAATGAGTGATGGTTTGGTTGACCCGCTCAGCGACCTGCGATTCGTAATGATTTACGAGCGCATCAACCTCCGGATCCAGCGCCGTGAGCTCATCTGCGCTGACCAATCCCCCGGAAAGACTCCTGACGGCGCGTCCTTCGGCGTTGGGATCCACATCAAGGGTGATTAAACCCACGTGTTTGCCGTAATGGTCCGCTTGCGCAACCCAAGTTGTACCGACCTTGACGGGATGTGCCACCAAGGTATGGCTATGGCCACCGATGATGAGATCGACTGAAGGGAACGCCTTTGCAAGTTCGAGCTCATTGTCATGACCAAGATGAGTGAGCAGGATGAGAACGTCGACCTTGGGTCGCAATGTGTTGATCAGATCTGGGAGTACTTCGTTGATTGCCAGGACGGCAATCCCTTCGTTCCCTCGAGGTGTTGTGAGCGATGGCGTATCAGGCGTAGTGAGTCCAATCACCCCAACACTGATGTCGCCAAGGTCTCCGAGCCAATAGGGCGCGTCGGCAATAAGTCCCCCACTGGCATTCTTTGCATTGGCTGAAAGCAAGGGAAACGTTGCGATGTCCAGAAAGGTGCCGATCTTTTCAATTCCGTGATCGAACTCATGGTTACCCAGAAGGCCGACGTCGTAGCCCATCAGGTTCATGAGCTCAAAAATGGGTTCACCTTCGAAAATGCTCGAGACCGGCGTGCCGGAGATCGCGTCGCCCGCATCGAGCATGAGCACCGCACCCGATTCCCGGCGTACCTGGCTTGCAAAGGCTGCGATTCGAGCGGCGCCCGCATCAGTCTTGTTCGCTTGGATGTGTGCATGAAAGTCATTGGTGTGAATGATGTGCAGCGTGTCTGCCGCCAGTGGCGTCAGGATCGAAGCGAGCCATAACGCTAGGGCAACGGGGATGCGTCGCATCACGCTCACAAGTTGGATGTGGGCGTGGGCATTTTGAGGCGGCCCAAACGAGGCGAGGGGTGGCTGACTCATAAGGCGATCCTCATAGTGTGTTCACCGGTCACCAATGAGTGGCGCGGGACTAGGATTTGTCACTGGCTGGGGCCTCATCCACTGATTTATTCGTCTCGATCAAACCAGTCGAGTACCGCTGGGACTCTCGATGCTGCGAAGCTGTGGCCGAGATCACTTTGGGCATCCAGCGTGGCATTCAAACCTCGCTCATTAAGCGCGGTCACGCTCTCAGTCGCGAGTTCGAAGGGGAACATGGTATCAAAGTGCCCGTGAACCCAATAGATGCGTTGTGTGGCAATTCCGCTTAATGGTTCGATCAGGAGGGTTGGATCAAGCATGCCGGAGAATGGCGCAATGAAAGGAAAGAGATCGGGTCGACGCAAGCCAATTTGAAGGGAGAAGGTCGCGCCATCAGACATGCCTGCCAGCAGGACCTTGGATGGTCGCTCGATATGTTGACCCATTGTTTCAAGGTGGCCCATGAGCGCATGCAGATCGAGTTCGGGCTGAAATAATGACCAGGTGTCATCCATCGAGGTGGGCGCGATCAACGACATATCCCGCGAACGAGCGTTCGGTAGCCAATGCCACAGGGTATCTCGCCCGTGCCCGGTCCCACCGTGCAATGCAATGACCAGAGGGCGAGGCTCAATCCTCGCGCTTGCGGGGGCGTAGAGGCTGCAGCCTCCCCGTGACCCGCGGTCGTGATCTTGATGAATGAGGAGGGCGCCCTCGTGTGTGGTGATCGCCTCTGGAGTCAATGGGGTGCTTCGTCGTGCGCTGGGTTCCAAGAAAAATTCGTGGATGGGTGCAAGCACTGTAGCGGCGGGATAAAGCGATTCTTTTGCTCGGCACAGCGAGCGATGCGCCGCAAGAATGCGCATCGGATCGGCTTCGGTTGCCTCGAGGTGGGTCATGACTCGCTCTGCTTGGT
>JALRJG010000144.1 GCA_023261215.1 Pseudomonadales bacterium
ATCGCCTCAAGCGGATGAATGTCGGGATGGATATTCAGTCTTCTAAATTTCTCTCGAATCACCCCCGCGGTAAAGGCGGTGGCGTAGAGGGTGGGAGATCCAAGCAGTTCGAAGAGATACGGTAAGGCACCAATATGGTCCTCATGGGCATGGGTTAAGACGATGCCGCACAGTGCATCTTTAATCGAAAGCACAAATTGTGGGTCGGGTAGCTCGACCCGCGTGGGTGAGAGGTCAGAATTAAAGGTAATACCACAATCAATCATGAGCCATTGATGATCGTGGCCAATCAAATTGAGGTTCATCCCGATCTCGCCGCATCCGCCTAAGGGCAGAAACCAAAGATCCTTCTCGCTTGGAAGGCTCATGCTGATCTATTACTCACTGACTTTGGCAGAGCGGGCAAAGGTAAAGGCGTCGGCCCGCGGCGGTCAACCGTTCGATGACGGTGCCGCAGGTATAACACGGTAACGCCTCGCGATCGAAGACCCAAAATCGAGCGTCCTCGTAATCGACACCCAAGCGCATTGCTCGCTTGGCTTCCTGAATAGGCCGCGTGATGCCCTGATGCATCCGGCTCCTTGCGGCTAGATTGAGGCTGGCTCGCGCTAGTTTGCGACGCGCTTCGGGGTTCAATTGCCCGAGCTTCGTGGCGGGATGCAGTCTGGCTTCAAACAGGATCTCCGACCGTAAGTAATTACCCAACCCTGCGACGAACGTTTGGTCGAGGAAAAGTGATTGCAGACTTCGCTTGGCAAACCTGGGTCGCTGAAAACGCGCATTGAGCGAGGGCACGTCCAGCTCTGGATTGAGAATGTCAGGTCCGAGTCGTGACAAAAAGGGATGACAACGCAAGGCCGCGGTGTCCCAGAGTTCGATGTCGGTGGCGCTGTACAGTCTCGCTGTGGCGGTGTTGGTTGCCAGTTCAACTCTTAATCGTCGATTCGGAAGCATCGGTGCGCGAGGTTCGGTAATCTGCCAGATCCCATATAGCTGGTTGTGGCTATATAGCGTTTGTCCTTCTTCGAAGTGGATTAATAACGCTTTGCCGTGGGAAGTGACCGAGGTCACCCGCCGTCCTTGTAAGATCTGTTCGGCGTGGGCAGCTGGCGGATACAACACACGGACTTCGCAAGGGCCCTGGTCAACTAAAACGTCTGCCAGTTGATTGGCCACGCGATGTATTTCGGGTCCTTCTGGCACGCTAGGGCTCAATCGCTTGATTCAATGAATATACGTGAGCCTTAACGTCTCGGGTTTCGAGGTCGTATCTGATCCTCTGCGCGATGGTCTGTTACATACCCAGTAATTCAGCTTCCGCGAGCAGAGGCTCGAGCAGGTTAATGGCAGCTTGATCGACCATTGCGCCGTCCACTGCGACTGCGCCTTGGCCGGTCGCGAGTGCGGCTAAAAAGGCAGCTTTTTGTTTTCTGGCCGTATCAACCTGCGCTTGAGTGGGCGAAAAAATCTCTGTAATACATGCGACTTGGTCTGGATGGATGGCCCATTTGCCATTCATACCGAGAAGGCGCGCCGTTCGACTGTCTTTCGTTAGACCGACCAAGTCGCGGAAGGCAGCATAGGGCCCATCGACAGCGGCAATGCCAGCAGCTCTTGCCGCCATGATGAGTCGATATCGTGGATAGTGCCAAAGATCAGCTGCGTAGTCAGACTGATCGCCAATGACGGTGGTTTGGATGCCCTGCGCTGCGGCGAAATCGCCCATACCGAAGATCAGGGCCTCAACGCGCTCGCTTGCGAGGGCGATGTCGTTGACGTTAATCATCCCCTCGGCGTCCTCAATCAGTGCTTCAATGGATTGGGCTGCACTGGGATTCTCGTCCACTTCAAGTTGGTCCATCAACTTCGCGACAAAATCGATATGCCCGATGTCTTGCGTTTTAGGCAAGATCAGTGAAGCAATGGCCTGGCCACCCGGGCGCTCTGACTCTGAGAGCGCAATGACGTCGCGCAGGCAATGGGGGGTGTTCACGCCGTTGATCCGCACGGTCACCGAAGTCGCTTGCCAAGGGGTGGCCAGAGCCGCGAGGGTTTTTTCTCGAGCGCTCGCCTTCTGGTCGGGTGCAACTGCGTCCTCAAGGTCAATCACGATTTGGTCAACGGCTAAGGTGGCGGCTTTAGCCAACATTTTGTCGTGACTGCCAGGGACCGATAAACAACACCTTCTTAACCGATGAACGTGCATGCCTATGCCCTCTTTCTCTTTACGACGCAGAATACTTGATTCCAGCGATGGGTGTCAGAGGGTGGCTGATGCAGTTTCCTCGCCTCTCGTGTGGATCGTCATTGGTCGAAATAGCCGCCCGTGGGTGCGTCCTAAGCTCGTGAGCAAGGACCCAACATTCATAAATGGTCGGCAAGTGTGTACACTTGCGGGCTCTTTAAAATTCACAAATGAGGCGAGAAATGACGCATTACGTCAAGCAAGGTGGCCTTCAGATCGCAAAAGAATTACATACGTTTATCGTGAGCGACGTGCTGCCCGAGCTTGAGATCGATGCCGCGGCTTATTGGTCTAATCTAGAGTCGTTGCTGACGCAATTCGCACCGAAAAATCAATCCTTGCTTGCCAAGCGAGATGCGTTTCAGTTGGAACTCGACAACTACCATCGGTCGATGTCGGGGCGTGCTCTAGACCAGAGTGAGTACGAGCGTTTTCTCCGCCGTATTGGCTATCTCGAAGCCGACGTTGGGCCATTTGAGATTGAAACCACAGGCGTGGACGACGAAATCGCCTCGATCGCAGGTCCTCAGCTCGTGGTGCCGATCATGAATGCTCGGTTCGCCCTGAATGCGGCGAATGCTCGCTGGGGCTCTCTCTTTGACGCGCTTTATGGCACTGACTTGATTGAAGAAGGGCCGGGCACGGAGAAGGGCAAAGCCTACAATCCTGCCCGAGGTGAGCTGGTGATCCAGCGAGCGGCGGAGATGCTGGATGACCTCTTACCTTTGGCGACAGGGTCGCATAGCGACGTTACGCACTATGGTATTGGCGATGATGGTTTAGTGGTTCGGTTCGAGGATCAGAAGGAAGCCAGACTCAAGAATCCTGATCAGTATGTAGGGTATCAAGGGGCTGTGGACGCGCCTGACGCTTTATTGTTCGTCAATCACGGGTTGCACGTCGAAATCCAAATAGACCCCAATCATCACGTGGGTCGAGCCCATAAAGCGTCAGTTAAAGACGTCGTCCTTGAGTCAGCCATCACCACCATTCAGGATTGTGAGGATTCTGTCGCTGCGGTGGATGCCGAGGACAAAACGCTGGTCTATCGAAATTGGCTTGGGCTGATGCGCGGCGATTTATGCGAAACGTTCGAGAAGGACGGTCAGACCATGACACGCGAAATGGCGCCGGACCGAGTTTACACGCACCGAGATGGACACGAATGGGTGCTGCCGGGCAGAAGCTTGCTGTTGATTCGGAATGTGGGTCACTTGATGACCAGCGATGCTGTGCTTTTAGCGAATGGCTCAGAGGCGCCCGAAGGCATACTCGACGGGTATTTTTCCAGCACCATCGCGAAGTACAACTTGGAAGGGAAAACCTCTCGAGTCAATTCGCGAACGGGCAGTGTGTACATCGTTAAACCCAAGATGCACGGCCCGGAGGAAGTGGCCTTTACGGTCGACCTGTTTGCGGCCATTGAGCGTTACC
Organism: Pseudomonadales bacterium; assembly: GCA_023261215.1. Taxonomy (GTDB): domain Bacteria; phylum Pseudomonadota; class Gammaproteobacteria; order Pseudomonadales; family Azotimanducaceae; genus UBA9926. The sequence goes on from JALRJG010000144.1 coordinate 3,680, forward strand.
TGGACTTAGCCCCCCGCACACTGAAGGTGGGCATTATGGACGAGGAGCGACGTACGACGCTCAATCTTCGACGATGTATTTACGAGGCGCGAGATCGGGTCATTTTCATTAACACGGGGTTTCTTGATCGCACAGGAGACGAGATCCACACCAGTATGTTGGCAGGCCCTGTGGTCCGAAAAGCGGCGATGAAACAGCAGGATTGGATTCTTGCTTATGAAGATTGGAATGTGGATCAGGGCCTCGCGTCTGGATTCAAGGGGCGCGCACAGATCGGAAAGGGCATGTGGGCGATGCCCGATGAGATGGCACAGATGATGACCGCAAAGATCGTGCATCCGATGTCGGGCGCCAACTGCGCTTGGGTTCCATCACCCACCGCTGCAACGCTGCATGCCACTCACTACCATCAAGTCAGTGTTGCCGATCAGCAGTCGATGATTCTGGGTCGTCAACGAGCGTCCATGGCGTCACTGCTCTCGATTCCACTCCTGGCAGGCGAAAATCTTTCGAACCACGACATTACTGAAGAGCTTGAGAATAATGCTCAAGGTATTTTGGGTTACGTCGTGCGCTGGATTGATCAGGGGATCGGTTGCTCCAAAGTGCCGGACATTCATAACGTCGGTCTTATGGAAGATCGAGCGACGCTTCGGATTTCTTCTCAACACATTGCCAATTGGTTGTATCACGGTCTCTGTTCTGAATCAGAGGTCCGCGCGGTTCTTGAGAAGATGGCGGCCGTTGTGGATGCACAAAATGCCCATGATCCGCACTACCAACCCATGGCGCCCGACTTCGAGCAGAGTGTTGCCTTCCAAGCGGCTTGTGACTTGATTTTTAAAGGGACGGAGCAACCCAATGGGTACACTGAACCCGTCCTCCATGCGCGTCGACGCGAGGCGAAAGCAAAACAAGCGAACTGATTCGGCATCAGCGGGAACTGCTTAACGGTCTGGCATCTCAGAGGTGGGCCGTCTCGGGCTTCAGGATGCTTGTGACAGGTTTAGAGACGCGATATCCCTATGTTCTAACGTCAAGAAGCGCGCTGGGGCGGTCGTGATCGAATTAGACACTCAGGTGCGATTGAGGCGCGCGATCAAAAGTGCAGCGGCAAGCGTTGCCGGCGCGTCGATCATCGACGCGCTGACGCAACGCCCAATGCAGGTCAGATCATCCGCTTGATGA